>DEQI01000350.1 GCA_002360295.1 Planococcaceae bacterium UBA3370 | reverse complement strand
TCATTTATACTTAAGTTGATATTCTTTAACACTTCAAGCTTTCCATAGGATTTTGAAAGATTTTGTATTTCAATCATGCGATCATAACCTCCTTCGGCTTGCTAACATCCATTTTTTGCTCAATTCGTTTAGCAATCCAAGTGAAAATAAGCACAATGACTAAATAATAGATTCCGACAACAAAATAAGTTTCAAATGGCATATAGTTTTCTCCTTGAACTCCTAAAGCGGTGTTATATAAATCTGTTACCGAAATATAAGCGACTAAAGAAGAATCTTTTAAGCCAATAATGAACTGATTCGCCAACGGAGGGATGGATCTCTTGAAAGCTTGTGGAAAAATAATTCTTCTCATGGCAAGTGAAGAAGACATCCCTAAAGACCTCGCCGCTTCCATCTGTCCGCGATCAATGGATTGTACGGACCCTCTAAAGATTTCAGCAATATAAGCACCGGTATGAATACCCAATGCTAATGCACCTGCTGTGAAATTGTCCAAATTAATGATATTGGCTAACCCATAATATAAAAACATAATCTGAACAATGAGAGGTGTTCCCCTGATAATCCCTATATAAATATCGGCAATCCAATTGAGAATCCTTTTTGAAGAAATTTTAAAACCAGCAATAATAAGGCCAATAATCATAGCAAATAGCAATGAAATAGCCGTTATAGAAATGGTCATCCAAGAAGCTTTTAAAAAAGCCACTCCATGTTCACTAAAAATATCCAAAATATTTTGTAAAAAATCCATGAGAATAGCCTCCTTCCTTATAGTTGCGCTTAATACAAGGTGCTTACCAAAACACTACTACTTATCTTTCCATGATGTTTGTATTAAACCACTTCATACTAATGTCTTCATATGTACCATCATCAATCATGGATTGAAGTGCCTCGTTAATTTTGTTTGCCAGCTCTGTATTCCCTTCTGTAATACCTATACTCACGCGGTCTTCACTTAATAAATCGCCAATAGCTTTAATTTTTAAGCCTTTTTCATTTTTTGCACTTAAACCAACAATTTTATCGGTAATAACGGCATCTAAACGACCTAGTGTCAAATCTTGAAGTGCATTAACATCAACTGGATAACCTTTCACCTTATCAGAGGAAGTCAATGATTCCGCAATACTCTTCCAAGTGCTTGCTTGAATAACTCCGATTGTTTTACCTTTTAAGTCTTCTTTAGATTGAATATCTGTATTGTTATCTGCAACAAAAATTTGTGCACCTGACAGATAATATGGTTCAGTAAAATCAATTTGCTTATCACGTTCAGGTGTTGCGGTCATACTTCCAATTATCGCATCATATTTATTTGCCTTTAGCCCTTGAATCATTGTTTCCCAAGGATTTGTAACAGGATTTGCCTCAAGCCCCATCCGTTTAGCGATTTCAGTTCCAATCTCCACATCAAACCCAGTCAATTCTCCATCTTTTAAGAAATTTAATGGTAAATACTGCCCTGTCATCGCAAATGTAAACGATCCCTCTTTCACTAATCCATTGTTAGATCCACTTGATGTAGTACCTTTTTCTCCTTGATTACTTTTTTCCGTACCACATGCTGATAAAATCAACAACATTGCAGTAATCAAAATAACAGATAACTTTTTCATATTTTTCATTTTTATTCCTCCTTAAATATAAAAAAACACTGTCCGTAATAATTGACAGTGTTTTCGATACACCCTCAACTCTTTGCATTTTTGTGTAGTTCTCCACAATTCTAAGAAATTGTGACAGTTCTGCCCCTATTCGAGTACAGCCCCAGCTTTATTGAAAATAGTGATTTCAAAAAGCTTCGGCGAATTATCCTTTTTCCTATTTTCCTAGATTTCACTTAATCTCCAATAGGATACTTTTATAAATCGCGACCTCTACCCCACCTAATGCAAAAGATGAGGATTTGATATGAAGTTTATTATAACTTTATCCAGTATAGTAGAATATTTCGAATAATACAACAAAAATTTACGATATATACTTGACTGGGGTTATATCTTAAGTTACATTTTGATACAATAACATCCAAAAAAAGGAGGCAATCTTATGTTAAATTGCCGTGAAGATATACTTACTTATACGAAACAGCTTGTTCACATAGAAAGTATCGTAAATACAACTGGTGAAGGAAACATCGCCCATTCTTTATTCCAGACCATCTCTTCATTACCCTACTTTTTACAAAACTCTAGTTCAGTAGCTTTAGAGAAGACAGTAAATGATGATCAAGAACGATATAATGTGATGGCATTTGTTAAAGGGGAAAAAGGAAATAGCAACCGCACCATTATTTTAATGGGCCATATCGATACGGTCGGGATTGATGATTTCAATCAGTTGAAAGAATATGCCTGTTCTCCAGATGCCCTGATGGAAGCATTGAAAAAAGAAAAACTACCTGCTTCTGCCAAAGAACATTTAGAATCCGGTGATTGGTTATTTGGCCGTGGCGTCCTTGATATGAAAAGCGGTGTTGCTAGCCATCTCTATCTATTAAAATACTATTCCGAACATCCTGAGGAACTGGATGGCAACATTTTATTGTTAGCGGAGTGTGATGAGGAAGACGGTTCACATGGGGTTCTTTCTTCTTTAAAAACGTTAAAAAGATGGAAAGAGGAACATGGTTTTGAATATATTGCTGCCATCAATTCTGATTTCGTTTCACCCCGCTTTGAAGGGGATGAAAACCGCTATATCTATAAAGGAACGGTTGGTAAACTGCTGCCATCATTCTTTATAACGGGTGCAGAAACACATGTTGGATCAGCATTTGAAGGTTTGGATCCTAACTTTATTGCTGCTGAACTGACAAAGCAAATTAACTATAATCCAGAGCTTTGTAACGAGGCTTATGGAGAAACAACCGTTCCGCCGGTATCATTAAAACAAACGGACTTAAAACCATCTTATACCGTTCAAACAGCACTATCGGCTTATGTTTATTATAATTTCTTTATTCATTCTTGGTCTCCAAAAGATGTACTAGTGAAGCTAAAAGAACAAGCGATAATTGCTTTTTCCAATGCGCTTACT
This sequence comes from Planococcaceae bacterium UBA3370, assembly GCA_002360295.1. Classification (GTDB taxonomy): domain Bacteria; phylum Bacillota; class Bacilli; order Bacillales_A; family Planococcaceae; genus Metasolibacillus. The sequence goes on along the minus strand of DEQI01000350.1, from coordinate 2,032 downwards.
ACTTTTGAAGAGAGGTACCGAAAATACAGTGAGGTGAGTGGCGAACCTTTTGTCTCGCCTCCTTGGAAGCCGAGAGTTTTTACATACGAAGAGATGGAGCAGTTGTTAATCAAAGAAAACGGAGAATCATTCATTACACATATGAATGAATTTAAACAGATTCTCTTAAAAAATACGGAATTAGATACGCGTATGTTTGCCGCACGCGTTGTTGAGGAAGCTTGGAAATGGATGAAGGATAAAGATCCAGCAATTATTTTATTTTACTCTTCTCTTTACTCACCAAGGATTGAAGTAACAGGGAAAACAAAAGATGAGCTTAACTTAATTAGTGCACTTGATAAAGCAGTGGAGACTATACAGCCAGCGTATCCACATCCTATTGTTACGCGAAACTTTTTCCCGTATATCTCTGATATGAGCTTTATGGCTTTAAGTGATGATGAAGATGGAATTAATGCTGTATCAAAAAATAATCCTGGTTGGGGCACAAAACACTATGTTGAGTTTCAAGATATTCGCGATATCAACGTCCCTGTCATTAACATTGGTCCATATGGTTTGGATGCTCATAAAAAACTGGAGAGAATGGAAATGAAGTATTCTCTTGAAATAGTACCGAATATAACAAATCTTGTTATCCAGAATCTATTAGCTAACGCAGATAACAGCCTGTAGCCGTTAAACGAACACTCAATTTGATGAAATGAAGACTACCTAAAACACTATTGTGCCATGTTTTAGGTAGTTCCTTACATTAACTAATATATAGTCAACTCCTTTTTCACATTCTGACCAATGAAATGATGTAATAAATAACAGAACCCCCGAGTTGACTTACTACTCGAGGGCTCCTTTTATCCTATTAAACTTACTTATAGTTCTATGAGACTAAAGTACGTACTCTCTTATTCATGTAAAGCTTCAACTTCCCTTACATTGAATTAATTATTCCTTAGTTAAACGATCTAAAAATTCAATAATGTATGTTGATGTTTCCGTTATCTGCTCTTTATTTGTAATTGAAGCTTCCCCGTCACCTTTTTGGTGTCCATAATCACCAAAACCACCATGATTTCCGCCTACAATTTCTATAAATTGTGCGTCATCTGGCATCATATTTTTAGCGGCCTTTACTTTGTTTAAATCTGCCACTTGATCATTACTCCCCCATAATGATAATACCTTTATCTTGGTATCAGTAAGGATTGTTTTATCTTGGGGATAGGAAGCAAGCAATACTAATCCTTTTATTTGATCATTTTCAAGTGCATAATTAGATGCCATCACTCCACCTAAGGAATGTCCTCCTATAACCCACGTATCAATATCTTTGTATTGACTTATTATTTCATCTGCTCTATTGGGCGATAAAATAGCCAAGTTAAAGCTCATTTTTGCAATAATTGTAGTATATCCATTCGCTGCAATTTCCTTTGCCATTGGAGCATATGCTGTAGGCTCTACCTTTGCTCCTGGATAAAAAATAAATCCAATATTTTGAGCATTCTCTACTGGTTCAAAAATAATATCTTCATTTTCATAAACGTTCACTTGGTCGTCGGATGTTAAGCTATCCAAAGCTAATGAGTTGGCCTTATAATAGGAACTGACATAAATAAAAAAGCCTGACACTAATAATATTAATATAGCGACTCCACTTAAAACGCTATATTTGAATAATTTTTTTGACTTCATCTTCTATCTCCTTTTTTATAATCACTTTCTATTTATCTTTAATATACCTTCCTATTAATTTTACTTGCGGTCTCATATAAATAATTCAACTAATATAATTCACACATAATAAAATCATTTATCCTGGTTGGGCGGAGGTAAACTATACAACCCCTTATAATAAATGATAAACGCACAAATAAGTTTACATGAATAACACTAATCAGACAATGAATCCCATTTTAGCTTATTCTAATTTTCCTTTTTCAATAATAAACTCCTATCCATATAGAAATTAATACCTATCATAAGTAAATTATTTAAATATTTTTTTGCTTTTTTAATAACTTTCTAT
>DEQI01000028.1:7381-11087 GCA_002360295.1 Planococcaceae bacterium UBA3370 | reverse complement strand
GCTGGGACAAAACCCACCTCTAACTAAAAATAGCCGCTGGCATTTTACGAAAGTGAAATGTCAGCGGCTATGCTTTTTTTGCATCAAAAAAGGACACTTTCTGATAAAATTTAAGTATCTGACCCCAAAAATTTTGTCGAAGGAAGTGTCCTTATGTTTAAAGATTATAACATGAATCAGTTAGTTTTACCTCTAGATTTAGAAGTTAAATTACAAAATAACGATATTGCTTTTCATGTGCATCAGTTAGTAGAAAGCATCCCTCAAGAAGCATTTGAACCTTTTCTCCAACAAGAAGGCTGTCCTTCGTATCATCCACGCATGATGTTAAAAATTATTATATGTGCCTATACACAATCTGTTTTTTCGGGTCGGAAAATCGAGGCACTTTTGAAAGATAGTCTCCGTATGATGTGGTTAGCTCAAGGATATGAACCGAGTTATCGGACGATTAATCGTTTCCGTGTCCAACCAGAAGTGAAAGAACTGATACGCCAATGTTTTGTACAGTTCCGCTGCCGACTTGTTCAAGAAAAGCTAATCGATGATGAAGCGATTTTCATTGATGGCACTAAAATTGAAGCGAACGCAAATAAATTCACGTTTGTTTGGAAAAAATCCATTGAGCGCTACAACGCCAAGTTAATTGAAAAGTCAAATGCGATTTATGAAGAGTTACTTCAAAATGAAATTATTCCGGAAATCCAAAGAGAGTCAGAAGAACAGTTCACAACAACAGAGCTCGCTCAATTAATTCAAGCTGTTGATGAAATCGTGAAAGATTATGATAAACGAATTGAAGTATCGTCAGATGTAACTGAAAGAAAGCATTTGCGAAGTGAACGAAAGTATCCGAAGCAGATTCGAAATCAACTGATTGATATGATTTTACGGAAACAAAAGTATGAACAAGATTTTGAGATATTTGATAAACGAAATAGCTATTCTAAAACAGATTTAGATGCGACTTTTATGCGAATGAAAGATGATTATATGCAAAATGGTCAATTGAAACCGGGCTATAATGTTCAAATTGCGACGGAAGGTCAATTTGCGCTAGCTTACAGTATCTTCTCAAATCCAACAGATACCTTAACGTTAATTCCATTCTTAAATGAAATCGAACAAAACTATTTTGATTTACCAAAACACATCGTCGCAGACGCTGGCTATGGAAGTGAACAAAATTACGACGATATTTTAGTGAATCGCAAACGTGAAGCTTTAATTACTTACAACCTATATTTGAAGGAGCAGAAGAAAAAGTATAAGCAGAACCTTTTTAATACAGCAAATTGGGCATATGATGAAGAAACCGATACATATATTTGCCCTAACAATCAATCATTACAGTTTAAATATCATTCTATACGTACAGATCGAAACGGTTTTACACGTGAATTTAAAATCTATGAATGTGAAAATTGTACAGGTTGTCCTTTCCGTACATCGTGTACAAAAGCCAAAGAAGGCAATCATCGAAAATTGATGATAAACGAGAAATGGGAACAGCAAAAAGAATATGTAAGAGCGAAGCTTTCAGAAGAAAAAACAGGTGCTATCTATCGAAAACGAAAAATCGATGTAGAACCAGTTTTTGGATTCTTGAAGGCTAATTTGCATTTCACTCGATTTTCTGTCCGTGGAAAATCGAAGGTTGAAAACGAAATGGGCCTTGCGTTAATGGCCGTGAATTTAAGAAAATTCACAGCCAACAGCTAGGGTTCATTCAAACTCAAATTTCATAAAATGAAGAAAGTGGAATTTGAGCTATCTCAAATTCCACTTTCTTAAGATTAGAAACTAGTTATGTCCCAGCCTCTTTGATTCAACAATCGGTCCATATTGTGGAATAACAAGCTTTTTAGAAATGTTGCCAAACGACGCTTTAGGAGCATTTTAGTAAATATCTAACTGATTTAAGAATTATTAAAATTTATGTAACATTAGAGGAGTCCTACACGTCTATATGTGTAAGAGGTGGTAAATTTGAAGTTTAAATATTTTAGTATTTTGATTATAGTATCGATATTGCTTTCCGCTTGCAATACTGGAATAGAACCAAAGGAACATTTAGGAGAAATATATAGTGTTGCATTGGACTCAATATTGAAACAGGATGAAGGATTAAATAGTGATATGGAGTATATAGCCATTGATATGAGTAATTCTGAGGAATTAGATGAAAGCGATAAAAAAGAAATTTTAAACTACTTTAAAGAAAAATATAAAGTTGAAGTAATAGACGCTACTCTTGAACAACTGAAAGAAAAGGGATTATATAATCCAGATATGATGCGTTTGGATGGCGTACTTCTTAAAATAAAAAAAGTTGATTTTAAGTTCAACAATAAGATCTTATTTGAGGGTTCTAAGTATCGTTCGGGTTTAGGGGCAATTGGAGTAGAAGTTAAAGTTCATTATAAAGATAATAAATGGAAATCCAAAGAAGTGAAAATGACTTGGATTAGTTAAATATAATTGTGCTAACGAATTCTTTAGTGAAACAAACGATTTATAGAATATACAAAACAAACCTAAATAACGTTCCAAAATCAAAGTTTGGAACACTAAAAAGCCATGAATGTTGTGTGTGAAGATCAACGTTCGCGGATTTTATTAGCCCCACTTTTAGCCCCAATCAGCCCGATTATAACCATGTAAAACCATAAAACTAATGACATTCGTTATTCAACAATCGGGCGCTTTTCCGTAATAGGGAAAGCGTCTTTATTCATGGAAAGGGCAATATTGTGGAATAAATAAATAGCTTTCTACTTCAATTAACTAAGTAGTTCAACACATAGTTGAAGATAAATGTTAAAATATACCTATTAAAAAAGAGATGGATGGTTTCGATGGCTTTTGAAACATTAACTGGACAGCTTTCTGTTGTAATTACTTTGGCTTTTGGAACATTGCTAATTGTTCTTTATCCTGTAATAAAAAGGAAAATCAATATTTTGCTTGGTTTAGTTTGGTGATGGGAGTTATAGTTTTATTTCTTTTACTATGGTTCACATTGGGGAACGAGGTTATCAGGCATCAAATACTAAAATATGGACTTCGATAAAGCTTCCCAAACCCGCTTTTGGAATATTCGTAAAGGAACTTTGAAATAGTTCCTTATAGCTCTTATATTATAGTGAAAAAAAGAACATGGGGGATTGGAAAAATGGGGAACAGCAGAGCAATTTTTTTAATAATAATTTCTATTATTATAGCAGGGTGTAATGGAATGCCTTCATCCAAAACTTTTAAGCAAGCACAAGGGAAAGTTAATGTAGATGATAAAGTTTATACAATGAGGATAGGTGACTTTGAATGGAAAGAAGATGACTTTGAAGCTAAAAAAATTAGTTCTACTGATATAAATGAATTAGCAGACCAATTCAAGACGTTAGAAGTTGAAGAAGGTGATAAATTGAAAATTGAAATTGAGCAAAATCCTACTTCAATAATAGTAAATCAATGGAATGAAAATGGTACAAGAGAAGATGTTGAATTCGAAAGTAATGAAATTACTATTCCCTCTGAAAATGGATACTATATTTATGAAGTTATTGCAGAATGGAATGAAGGAAAAATATCCTATATTTTTGACATATATATAAATTAAATCAAAGATTTAAGAAGTTAAGCTACGTTCCAAAATGATATTTAAGAGCAAAGGAGAGTCATTGCTTCTCCTGGTATCCATTCTAAT
>DEQI01000028.1:6702-7330 GCA_002360295.1 Planococcaceae bacterium UBA3370 | reverse complement strand
TTTCCTCCATTAAAGATCCAGATTGTTGAATAATAGATCTCGTCAGATCTATGCAGATTTACAACTTATAGCACTTAATATTACCCAAACGATGGTTTGGTAACGTTATACTTTAACTAACATCGCATTTTAGTTAAAGAAGGATTAATTTTAAGAAGTGAGAATAAGTAAATAAAGATATACAACTGGGAGGAGAAAAATTGGAGGGAAACGATAGAGGCACTTTATATTTTAATATGTCCATTGGTACACTAGGACTCCTCATTATTGTAGTAGGATTATTCAAATATGTTGAAACCGTTGGTGGGGATTCTTCGTTTGCATTGTTAGGTTTTCCTTTAACAATGATTTACTTAAATTATCTTGAAGGAAAAGCTGGTATAAGTAAAAAATTATTATGGATTAAATCTATCATAGCGATTTCTTTATTGTTTATAATTTACATCTTCTTATTAAAATAACGGGGTGCTTTGTGTTTGAATATTGTTTATACAGCATTTTTACAAAGGTATTTAAACATAGATACAAAAACGACCTTCCACAATCGGGCGCTTTTCTGTAATAAGGAAAGCGTCTTTATTCATGATTACAGGATGCAATATTCAAGGGGAACTACAACAGTATCAAT
>DEQI01000028.1:0-6692 GCA_002360295.1 Planococcaceae bacterium UBA3370 | reverse complement strand
ATGCCGAAGAAGTATTAACATTAGATTCTGATGCTGACATTTTCCAGTATGATGGAGTGATCTACAAAACTAATATTGCTTGGGTTGAAGAATTGACTTTAACAAAAGATGTTCAAATCGGTGAAATAAAAACAATAAATGATGCTAATACAGATTTTAAAGATGAGATGTCGAATAAACTTCCTGTTGGTACAAAGATTTTTTCCACCAAAGAACGAGGAGATATTTTAATTGTTGAATCAAAAGGAGAAATCAAAAAAATATCTTGTTCAACAAACGAGCGCTTTCCTTGGATAAGAAAAGGGTCTTTCTTCATGAAGAAGGTCAGATTGTTTAGTGAGAATTCTGCAAATTTTAACATTATTTACTTGAATGGCATATTAAAGTTTTTCCAATTTCACTTGATGCACTGTAATCATAATTACTTTAAATTTCAAGCTTCGATATATTGTATTAAAATGAAATGAACAAATGCATATTTAAAAACATGATAGTTCCACACAACTACCACAAGACAGTAAAAATACATATTGGGTGGACCTTTTGAAATCAGTGCAGGAATGTAAAAATGTTAGCAAGGGGATGAATGGAGTGTTTAACGATTTTAAGATTACAGAAGGCCGTCCTGTATATATACAACTTAAGGAATATTTAAAAAGAATGATAACCAACGGGCATTTACTTGAGAACCAAAAGCTTCCATCCACTCGTGAACTATGTTCTTTATTATCAATTAGCCGAAACACCGTTCTAACAGCTTATGCAGATTTGGAACAAGAAGGGCTTATCTATGCGGTAAAGGGAAAGGGAAACTTTGTCAGTCATGTGGAGATAATCAAATCCCCATCCATCCAGTTAAATTGGACTGAAAAAGTTAACGAGCAAACCTTTTTGGCGGATGAATTGGACTTTAAAAAACATAGTGTACGCTGGAATAAGGAAATTATTTCATTCAATAGTATCGCACCCGATGAAAAGCTATTTGATATAGAAAATTTTAAACGAGCTTTTTTAAATCGGATGTCTATTGAAGGAGACATCGTTCTTAACTATGGATATGCAAAGGGCTATAAACCACTCATCGAATACTTGCTTAGCTATATGGAAATTAAAGGAGTAGACACTCGAAATAAAGATATATTAATTACCAATGGATTCACGGAAGGTCTGGAACTCATTTTATCCTCTTTAAATAAAAAGAGCGGCCGTGTTATTTGTGAAAATCCAACCAATGACTCTGCTCTTAAGCTCTTTCGATTACATGGCTTCGAAATTGATGGAATTGAAATGGATAATGATGGTGTCAATATTAGTCAGCTGGAAACAGTCCTATCAAAAAATGAATATGATTTTGCGTACTTAATTCCGTCTTACCATAATCCAACTGGAATCGTAACGTCTTCAAAAAAAAGGAAAGAAATTATGGATTTGTTTTCTATATACCAGCTTCCTATCATTGAAAATGGATTTAATGAAGAATTACGTTATTCAGGTTCACATCTCGCATCATTGGCAGCCTTCGCTGGCCAAGGTAATAATGTTATTTATATTAGCAGCTTTTCTAAAATTCTTTTTCCTGGTTTGCGGGTTGGCTGGATATTGGCAGATAAAGATTTGATTAATTACTTAGAAAGCTTGAAAAGAGCTCGAACAATTCATACGTCTACATTAGACCAAGCTGTGTTATATCAATATTTGATTGATGGATACTTTGAGAAGTATATAAAAAAAGCTAAATCAGTCTATAAGAAAAAGTATGAATTAACCGTTCATTATTGTAAGCAATTTATTCCTTTCAAACGAATAACTGGTGACGGAGGGCTTCATATTTTTATAGAACTAGAAGACCATATTGATTCAGAAAAACTTTTAGAAAAATGTTATCAAAGGGGCGTTGTTTTCTTACCTGGTAATGTTTTTCACACGGACAGCAGTGGAAACCATACTTTACGATTAGGATTTTCTAGGCTGAATGAAAGAGAGATTATTCAGGGGATAAAAATTATAGGGGATACGTTAAAAAATAATTATGGGGGCTAGAAAAAATGAGAGTTGGCGTAATTATGGGAGGAGTTTCTTCCGAGAAACAAGTTTCGATTATGACAGGTGAAGAAATGATCGCGCATTTAGATAAAAATAAATATGAAATTCTACCGATTCACATAGAGAACAAAGAAGAATTAGTGGAAAAGGTAAACGATCTTGACATTGCACTACTGGCGCTGCATGGCAAATTCGGTGAGGATGGTACTATTCAAGGTACGCTTGAAACCATGGGAGTTCCTTATACAGGGAGTAGCATTCTGTCCAGTAGCTTATGCATGGATAAGAATATCTCAAAAAAAATCATCCGCTTTGAAGGCGTGCAAACACCGGATTGGATTCACCTTACGAACATGGAAGAACTGAAAATGGATGAAATAGACAAAATGGGTTTCCCGCTAATTGTGAAACCTAATTCAGGCGGTTCAAGTGTGGGAGTAAAAATTGTTCATGATAAAGAAACACTAAAGCCTGCTATTGCAGAAGTATTCAAATGGGATTCCGAAGTAATAATTGAAAAGCTAATTATGGGTGAGGAAATCACTTGTTCCATTTTGGATGGAAAGCTTTTACCGGTGATTTCGATTCGTCATCAGGGAGAGTTTTTTGATTATACCTCCAAATATAATGATGTGGCTACGATTGAAGAGGTGATTCAGCTTCCTCCCGAAACACAGGCCCGTGTTTCTTTAGCTGCTATGACTTGCTATGATTCATTGAAATGTAGTGTTTACGCCCGAATCGATATGATGATTCAAGATGGTATCCCTTATGTGATGGAAGTTAATACATTACCAGGGATGACGAAAAATAGTTTGCTGCCAAAAAGTGCACAGGGAGCGAATATTCCTTATCATAAGCTACTTGACTTAATCATTGAATATTCACTTAAAGTGAGGAGAAATGGTATTTAGAATGTGCTAAAGTTAGTCCTGTAAATATTTTGCATAACATGTGTGCATTTCAAAAAGTAATACCTAATTCCTCCAAAATAATAGCGGTAATAGAAGTGGATGGTTATGGATCTCAATCTAAATTCCGAAGCGTTACTCTTAAATCCGCAGAAGTTTAGTTGAAATAAACAGTCATAAATAAAGATGGGAGAGTGAAATAATTGGGGGTTAGAACAGCAAAAGTCGAGGATTACAAACAGATTTCATTGTTATTAACACAGTTGGATTACCCAGATACAGAACATTTTCTTAAAGAAAAAATTGAAATACTTCTTACGGAACCAAATGAGGAATTACTTGTGTTTGAAGAGGATAAAAATATTATTGCTTTAATTTCCATTCATTTTATTCCACAATTAGCTGTAAAAGGTGATTTTGCAAGAATTAGTTATTTTGCAGTTGATAAAAACATAAGAAGTAGGGGGATAGGGCGTAAGCTTGAAGAGTATTGTAATGATTTAGCTCTAAAAAGAAACTGCGATAGAGTTGAAGTACATTGTCATTCAAGAAGAACTGATGCTCATAGATTTTATATAAGACAAGGGTTTACGGAAGCCCCAAAATATTTCGTTAAAATGTTACCTCAATCTGAATAATATCTATGGAATCTTCAACAGTACTAAAACTTCAACAATCGGGCGCATTTCTTTAATAAGGAATGCGCATTTCTCCATAAAAGGGCCAAATTGTTGAATAAGGGGTCTAGTCAGATTTATGTGGATTTACAACGGTAAGCAAAGCAAAGTCCCAAACGACTCTTTTTTAGGGTATTTGTAACAAGTGATGGAATACCCTATTTAATTATTATTGATTACATAATTTCCTCATAGTGTGCAGTAAAGAATTGGGGTGATTGTAGGTTAGATCTATAGCATTTATTTTGTGACTCTTTAAATGACTCTTTAACAAATTTTTGATAGATTTCATATCTGAAATGCTTGAAAATAATATAAAATAAGGAAAAGGATAGTGAGACAATGAAAATAAAACTAGATGATTTAACAGACGAAAGAACTACTGGGCTTATTGGCGCACACTTAGCAAATATGACTGAAAACTCCCCTCCTGAAAGTATTCATGCTTTGAATGTTGAAGGCCTAAAGCAAGATGATGTTACTTTCTATAGTGTATGGGAAGAAGACGAGATTATGGGGTGTGGAGCTTTAAAAGAACTAACTACAAAACATGGAGAAGTAAAGTCTATGAGAACTGTAGAGAAACATTTGAAAAAAGGTGTTGCTAGAGCAATGTTACAGTTTATTATTAATGAAGCTAAAATGCGTGGTTATACAACATTAAGCCTAGAAACAGGCTCTATGGAAGCCTTCCTGCCAGCTCGTCGACTATATGAAAGCTTTGGTTTTACTTACTGCGAGCCTTTCGATAAATATACAGATGACCCAAACAGTCGTTTTATGACACTGCAATTATAATCGACTCTTCAATAAAGAAACTGATAGTAATGAACTTATAGTCAATTTACTAAGCATCAATAATGAAGTAGAATTGCTTAGAAAGTTTGAGGAGGTCATTACTTCAATAACTGTAATGACCCTTTTCAATAAAATACTTTTAGTGCTCCATTTACTACCACAAATCATCTAATTCTTACTGAACAATTTGATTCAATTGTTTATTGACATATAACTTTTTCCTACTATTTATTACAAATAGCCTAAATTTAAAGTTATACCTTATACATAAACCTAATAAAGTACTCAGATGCAAGTTTGTGACACTGAAAAATAATCTTCAACAAAACCAGCTAATAGTTGTCAAGATTTTTCAATAAAAAAATTAAAACCTACATGATATACTAAAAAAGGGTATTCCAAATAAACCTTCCTATATAAAATTGGAAGGTTTTGACCGGTGTACTTAGATATTCTTTTTAATTTGTATTTTGGAAGGTCGTTTTCCTTTTTAGTAGGGCATAAATCCAATGTAACAGCTTATTAGCACAAGCAATTATAGCTACTCTAAAAGGTTTTCCTTCTTCCCGTTTTTTATCGTAGAACTCTCTCAATTTCTTATTTCTAGGGAGTATTTCATCACTTGTTTTTTGCTTACGTGCATCTCTTATACCGCATTGTACAGCCATAAACAACGCTTGCCTTAGCCTGCTAGAACCTCTTTTGGTTATGCGATTTATGGATGCAGGAAATCTACCAGAAGAGTAAACGCTAGGATCTATACCGGCGAACGCCACTAGCTTTTTTGGATGGTTAAACCGCTTAATCTCTCCAATTTCAGAGATGATTGTTGCCGCAATCTTTTCTCCAATATAAGGGATAGACTGGATAATATCATATTCTTCAATTTCTTTAGCGAGGGCATCTATTTCTGCTGCTAACTTTGATAGATGCTCTTGATATTGAAGAACGATGTTGATAAACATTCTTAGGTTAAATATATGGCTTTGGTACAAGTTGTTTTGAAATGGATTACGTAATGCTGCCTCTCTCAATTTATCAGCTTTTTCTTTTGCCCATTTTTCTGAACGGGTTGTACATAATTCTGCAATTTTATCAGTAAGATCAGATTCGCTGACGCTTAGAACCTCTTCTGAAGTTGGATAGATTGCTAGAATCTGTAGCGAAATTTTTGAATAGAGATTCCCAAAAACACCTCTATATTCAGGGAATACCTGATCTAAGATTGATTGTAGCTGTAATTTTGTTTGTGCAGCTATGCTTGATACCGTTTCTTGTTGTCTAGTAAGGTTACGAAGATTTAAGAGTTGTATGCCTCTTTTTTTATATGGTTCTAACTCTTCCTTGTAATACAGTTCACATAGATGATAAGCATCAATGGCGTCGGTCTTTACCTTGCGTAAATTTGTACTTCTAGCCCGATGAGAGATAAGTGGGTTTACAATAATATAGACGTATTGTTGCTCCTCCAAAAATTGAATGACAGGCATATGGTATTGACCTGTAGATTCTAAAATAACCGAAGGTTGCTTACCATCAGCCAATTTCTCTATATCCCTTAGAAATTCTAATAAACTTTCTAAACCATCAAGAGTATGTTTAATACTAAAGCTCTTTCGATATGGTTTGCCTTTATCTAAAAAGGCTTGAACCTGACTTTCTCCTTTTGAAACATCCAGACCTACGACTGGATTCATAATGACATCTCCTCCTCAAAGAAAATACTAAATTAGTCGGTAACCCCTAAAGCTGCTTGTAATGTCATAGGTTCGCTTGTTAAACGGGATCCTTGTCCCAACCAGCTCGAAACATGTTTATACAAGTAGGGGGTGAACAGTTTTGTTGACGGGATTAACTCCCACGGGCGCTACGTTCTACCCCGACTACCGTTATAATAAGACCTAAAAGAAAAAGGTCAACCAGAAAAAACTGGCTAACCTCATATTACGAACGGGCGCGATTGTTGAGCAACACCATTACAAAATGATCAAACTTTATTTCAAAGCAACAGATGACGTGATTGATTTTCACAATATATAAGAGCATGTTTTGATCAATTTTTTTCAAAACATGCTCTTTAGATTTGCTCTCACATATAAAAGGTTAATATCGTTAATTAAATTAACTTTATTAAAAATCTAAATTAATTATTTTAATATTTTACACACCTTTTACATCACGAATGAGTTGTGTACGTGACAATTGAGTTGTTTACATTACGACTAAGTTGTATACATCACATTTAAGTTGTAAAAGGACATCA
>DEQI01000029.1 GCA_002360295.1 Planococcaceae bacterium UBA3370 | reverse complement strand
GAAATCGAAAATAATCCTGCCTGTGCTGTGTTATTAGGGTTTGAAGATAAAGGTCAAGAAGATGCTTATGTACAAATTACAGGTACAGCCTCTATCAATGAATCCCACCAATTAAAAACAAAGTTGTGGGATGAATCATTTAATCAATGGTTCAAGGGAAAAGAAGATCCAAATTATGTATTGATTCAAATACAGCCACAAATCATCCGAATATTAAATATGAAAGGTGACCAAATACAAGAACTTACAATATAAATAAGGTTCAAATTCAAATGTTGGGGTGTTGTGAATAGTTTCACTGCACTCTTTCTTGCGTAAGAGGTTGATTTCCGCTCCGGGCAGCGCGCTTTTCGCGGGCACGGCTCCAACTAATTTTTTCGGGATTCATCCCGAAAAAATGGATTTTCCGCACGTGTGACTGTCGCTACATAAAACATTGCTGTTCCCGCAGAAGTCGGCTGACCTCCACTCCAATCAACAGTATCTTTCTAATCAAGATGCACTCCTACATTTTTATATACATAATTTAATAATATCTTCGCTTTAAAATGTTCATTCTTTCGTAAACCATAGGCATTTCTTTTGAGACTTTAGAAATATTATTAATCCCTTCTAAAAAACCATTCGAATAGTCGACTGCATAGCTATTCCATATCTCAACTTGCCAATTTTTTAAAAGTTTCGATTGCTTTTACCTGCATCCGTGTCTGCTTTGTATTCATCAATCGCAATAGCACGAGGTAGCTGAACGCCGCTTGAAAGGGTTGCCGTCAACTGTTTAAGCAACGAAGCACCGTTGTTGAAGAAGTGCCCAGTATCTCACCGGCTTCTTTAAACGTTTTCTCTTTTACTGAACGAATTCGAACAACCTGATTCCATTCCTTAAAAAAGCGTTGCTATCTGTCTATAAAATTGGTGTTCTCGGAAAAACGTTTGCCACATGTACAGGCATAACGACGACGTTTATAAAACAATATTGTTAGTCTTTCAAACCATCTTAGGTGTTTAATTTTTTGCATCCGATAGTCATGTACTTTACTTGTTTTTTGAACATAGGCATGGCAAGTATGTTCCTTTCTTGGAAGAGAAATATACAGAACGATACGCTCCTTCTGTTCCTCTATTGATATATGCTGACATCTTTTAATCCTGGGATATTCATGTTCATATTCATATAGCACAACTCACCTTTTTATCTCTTGTTTCTAGTCAATTCAAGTATATAAAAAAGAGTGAGCTTGTGCTTTTTTTGAACGAAATTGTTTGTATACCGAAACAAATATTATAGAACCATAAATAAAAGTAGCCCTTCTATTTTACCCATTTTGTAAAATAGAAGAGCTAGATTTTTTGAAACAGATAATCCTTTAAAATTGATGCTTCTAGGTGAGGATTATAAAAACATTTGCTCCCAATCTTCTCGTAACATACCCATTCGGATGGAATCATAAGCTTTACGAATTCTCACTTCCATTTTCATCATAATCACCCACTCGTAGGTAGAAATGGACGTAAAAATTTCTCTTTGAGTTTACGAAGGATCATAATTTTTCAGCTGATCGACTGTGACTGGTTTTCCATCAATAGACCTATAACTAAATTGACCTATTCCACTATGGACAAAATACGTATATTCGATAGTTGGTTCATTCTCAAAAAAAACAATCACATAATAGGCTGGCATTTTCATACCCCATATGCCTTCAACTGATCGTATTTCTTCTTTCTTATATCCCTTTTCTTCAATTAAATAATGTGACACCCTGTTAGCAAATATTAATTTTTTCAGTTGAATAGTAACAATCGGAAAAACTACAATGATCACTAAAAATAATATTAATATTTTCCTTTTCCTCATGATGGTCCCTCTCCAAATACTTTAATTTGCTACAGAGCTAATGGAAAGCTCGTTTTTCATATGCCAGTTTATCCTGTTTCATGACAATCGTTTGTTGAAGTAATTGTTGCATTAAGGAAGATCCCGTTACAACCATAATAGTCATGAACAATATAACAATACCTAGGAGCAATACCCCTGGATGAAGTGCATTCGCTAAGACAAGGATAATCAGTCCAGCTAGATAAAGTACTATTATTAATTGAGCACAGCTTTTGATGATGGTAAGTGCTTTCACTGTAGCATTTGTAAATACATGGCCTCTATCTGCATAATAAATAATTTTTAGTGATTGAAAAAGTGCTATAAAAAATGGAATTGCTGTTGAATAAAGACCGAGTAAAACTGGATATTGTAAATAGGCAACTTCAGGATACGTTCGTGCAGTTTGACTTGCTAAAGGTGGTAACACAAAGATACATAGTGAAAAAATTAGTATACCTATTGTTACAATGACAGCTTTCAAAATGTGCGAATTTATTTTTATCATATTTCGCCTCCTTTTTATAAATAAACGACCGAATATTAAAAAGGTTCGTACTAATTATTTAAAAAAATACATTTATCTTAGATTATCCCCGTCATATTATATCCAAAAACTTTTATATTTATCTGTCACAGCAGCAGTTGTAACTGTTGTGAAAAAGGCTAAACACCACATTGCTGAAAGACAGAAAAATGAAAGGCATTAAAGTACCCAAAATTGGCAATAAAAAAGAGCGACTCTATTGATAAATATTTGAGTCGCTCACCTTTTATCGAATGACCACAGTCATCATTAACATACAGTATACACTGGTTACAAATAGACAACTAAACAAAAAAGATACTATAATGGGTGCTTTTTTTAAAAATGATAATACACTTAATCCACTAAATAAAATAGAGAAGAAAAAGAACACTACTGAGTTTGAATTCACAACGAAACCGATTGTATTACTAGAATTGATTATGCCTTTATTGAATAGTTGAAATAAGGGTGACACTGCATCACTCGTTAAATAATTGCCATGAGGTGGTGATTGTTGTGAAAAAGCTGCTGTAATAGCGAAAATTGTTAATAAAATAATACTTTCCACACGAACCCAAGGAATTGGGTTATATGCATCATTTTTAGATAAATGATATTTTACAATCAAACTATTCACCAAAGCATAAAAAATAAGAGGCAGTAAGAATAAATGTTTTATTAATAATCCTTGACCATACGAAACCATCCAAGAATCGATATATCCATCAACCATAAGATCCATTAGAAAAAGCCCACTCAGAGCTGTAGTAGTAAAACAGCCCAAAGCGACCATCGAAAACCATTTTAAAAATTCGAGCCAATTATTTTTATTACTCGAACACCAAGCAATGATTAATAGTATCCCTACCCAAATGCTAACTGCTGTTATATGTAGAAAGTCACTAATAATTCCGATCATCGGATTAACAGTGCCTGCATGGCTTGACCAAGCAACAGTTAAAATTAATAAAAATGTAGTCAATGCTCCTAATGAAGCGAATATTCTCCTCTTTTCAGTAGACCTCTCCCCTAAAATTAATAGCACTAATACAATCGAAAAAAGTATGGTGAAACTCCAAGCATTCCCTACTGTGTATGTCGTTAATACAATTTTAAACGATTCAAACAAGCCTAAGCGTGGAGCAATA
Organism: Planococcaceae bacterium UBA3370; assembly: GCA_002360295.1. Classification (GTDB taxonomy): domain Bacteria; phylum Bacillota; class Bacilli; order Bacillales_A; family Planococcaceae; genus Metasolibacillus. The sequence goes on along the minus strand of DEQI01000029.1, from coordinate 758 downwards.
TATAATATACTATTTAGAACAGGAAGAAAGGCACAAACTGGTAACGTAATAGCACTAATAAGTAAGATGCGTGTTGAAATGTTCATATCAGGACGATATTGGCTTGGGACAAGAAAAAGCATAAAACTTCCAACTAAAATCGAAAAACATAAGTATAAAAGCACCTGGCTAATAATCACTACTAATTCCATACATTATTTCTTTCTTTTCGTAAGGAAGAAGAATCCTCCTGCAACAATGATCACTAAAAGAAGAATTAAAATACCTGTCGTAAAAGATGATGAACTTGCCTCTTCATCCGCTGAAGCTTCCTCTTTTGAATTTTCAACTGTACTTGTTACTACTGACGACTCCTCTGTTTCTTTTTCAACAGTTTCAGAAACTGGCGCATTGACTGTAAATGAAAATTCGCCTTCTAATGGGTGACTGTCTGTACTAATAATACTCCAATTAACTTTATATTCGTTATTTGGAAGTGACTCAGCAACAGTCCCTTTTAATGTACCTTCCTCAATAATTATGTCTTTAAGTTCAATAGCTTGACCTGATGTAGTCGCTACATCCAAAAAGCTACCTTGTTCAATATGACCGTCAAATTCAAGAACAATTTCAGTTAATGGCTTTGTTACCATTTCACCGTCTGCTGGATTTGATCCTTCTAAATGTGAGTGAGCAAATGCACTACTTGCAATAGACATAACTAATAAGGCTGTTGCTGCAGCTGTAAAAATTTTATGCAAAATAAATCCTCCTAAAAT
>DEQI01000030.1 GCA_002360295.1 Planococcaceae bacterium UBA3370 | reverse complement strand
AAAAGACTATATACTACAATGCTGACAGTTTTGGTCATAGCTGCGTTTATCATGATTGTCCCGTATAACTTGTATACGACGATATCGTCTAAAAGTTTTATAGAATATATGGGTATTGGTGATTATGATATGCGCATTGATATTCAACAAGGAGATAATATTTCAAAAAAGACGCAAGAAGTAGTGAAGCAGATAGGTGATGATTCAACCATATCCCAATATGCTGTACTAACAACAAAAATGTTCAAGATGAAAATGGAAGATGGTACGGAGGAAAATATAAAAATTGAACTCGGGAACCAGACCGTTTTCCCTATAAAATATTCAAAAGGTAGAGCACCTGAAGTAGACAATGAAATCGCGCTTTCGATTTTGAACGCCGAAGAGATGAACAAAAAGGTTGGCGATGTTTTAACCTTAATTATAGAAGGAAAGGAAAAAGATTTTGTAGTTAGTGGAATTTATTCTGATCTAACGAACGGTGGCAAAACAGCAAAGGCCGTCTTCGTCGATCATTCAGCAGGCACTATATGGAGTGTTATTTGTGCTAAATTTACTAATCCGACTGTTGTTAGGAGTAAGGTGCAGGAGTATACGAATAAATTTCATTCCGCAAAAACATCGGATGTTAATCATTTTGTAAAACAAACATTTGGTTCAACGATAGATGCCGTAAAATTAGCTTCTTATATAGCGGTGATCATTGCGCTCTTAATTATGTTTTTAGTTATACTGCTGTTTATGAAAATGCTTGTCGCCAAGGATAAATATTCTATTGCCATAATGAAAACACTTGGTTTTACTACTTTTGATATAAAGGTACAGTACGTAACAAGATCTGTATTTGTTTTATTAGTAGGTATTATTCTCGGAACACTTTTAGCGAATACGTTAGGAGAGACGCTCGCAGGCAAAGTGATCTCTTCGTTTGGAGTAGCATCATTTGAATTTACAATCCATCCATTCGCGGCATATGTTCTGTTCCCTTTCATCATGTTATGTGTTGTGTTGGTGGCAACATTAATGGGGACAGCAGGAGCTGGACGAGTAAAAATAGCAGAAAGTATAAAGGGGTAGGGATATGAACAAGGTGATAATTGGCAAAGATCTTGTGAAGTCATATGGTGAGGGAGACGAGAAGCGCCATGTACTTGACAGCGTGTCCATTGAAATAAACGAAGGTGAGTTTATAGCGATTATGGGCCCATCTGGATCAGGAAAATCAACACTCCTCTATGCACTTAGTGGTATGGATCAAGTAGATAATGGAAGTGTCATTTTTGATAGTAAAGAGCTATCAGAGCTTAATGAAGAAAAACTATCGGCTATTCGTCGAACAAAAATGGGCTTTGTTTTTCAGCAACCGACTATGTTGAAAAATCTCAATATTCTGGACAATATTATTTTACCGGCAATGCGTAACAATCAAAAAAACGGTGTAAAGATTGTTGAGAAAGCAAGAGAATTAATGAAAAGCCTCGGTATTGGAGAACTTGAAAGTCGAGATATAACACAAGTTTCAGGAGGTCAGCTGCAGCGCGCAGGAATATGTCGAGCATTATTAAATCACCCAAAAATTATTTTTGGGGATGAGCCTACAGGTGCACTTAACTCTAAATCATCACAGGAAATAATGGACTTATTTTCAGAAATACATGCACGAGGTACGACAATCATGTTTGTTACACATGACGCAAAAGTTGCGGCTCGAACAGAGCGTATTCTATTTATGCGCGATGGAAAAGTGGTTAGCGAGATGAGCCTTCCAAAGTATAAAGATGCTGATATGACATCCAGAATGGAAAAAATAGCGACTAAAATGGTGGAAATCGGTATATAAAATTCTCAGTCAAATATCACGTATTTATAAAAGTATGGATTCCTTGAAAATACTCAACGAAGCGTTTGTTGTCGGGAGAGTTAGTACCTACTATGATGGATGTATCAGGAGGTGAATCGATATGGATAGTAGCAAAATAGGCAGTTTGATTTTAAAATTGCGAAAGGAAAAAGGATTAACACAAAAACAATTAGCTGAGCAAATGAACCTTTCTGATCGAACAATCTCAAAATGGGAGCGAGGTCAAGGTTGTCCAGACATATCCTTATTGCAACATTTATCGTCCCTCCTCGGTGTAAACATTGAACATATTTTAGATGGTGAACTAACCACTAATGATTTCGTAGGAGGAAATATGAAAAAATCAACCTATTTTGTATGCTCGTCTTGTCATAATATTGTTTTATCAACAGGTAATGCAACAATCTCTTGCTGTGGAAGAAAGCTGGAACAATTAGAGCCGATTAAAGCCCCAGAAGAGGAAAAACTTAAAGTTACTCCAGTTGAAGATGAATGGTATATTTCAAGCGATCATCCAATGAATAAAGAGCATTATATTTCATTTATTGCATTTGCTACAGGCGATCAAGTGCAAATACTAAAACAGTATCCAGAATGGGCATTGCAAACACGTCTTCCAAAGAAAAAACATGGAATGCTATTATGGTACTGCACGCAGCACGGCTTATTTTATCAGCTGATTTAAATAAACATCCATTTAGATGGTGAATTGAAATCTCGTGATCATATAGTGGATGCTTATTACAGTTATGGAAGGACACTTTCATCAATACGAAGAAAATCTGGGGGAACCATATACAGGTGAATTGAACACACTTTCTTCCTTTGATAAAACTTCCAATATCAAAAAAAGGAGGAGAACATAATGATGAATATCCTGAAAGTCAACGACGTCGAATTGGCATTTGACAGTTTCGGGAATGAAAATGACGAGGCTATTATCTTAATCGCGGGGCTTGGAACCCAGATGATTCGATGGACGGATTCGTTTTGTAACATGTTAGCAGAGCGGGGCTTTCGCGTAATCCGCTTTGACAATCGCGACGTAGGTTGCTCGACGCACTTTAGCCATTATCCGACGATGGATTTTAACGCACTGGCGACTGCTCTCATGTCGGGACAGCGACCGGATATTCCTTACACACTCTATGATATGGCCAACGACGCTATCGGGCTGCTGGACGCCCTATCCATCGACCAAGCACATTTCGTTGGCAGGTCGATGGGCGGAATGATCGCTCAGATTGTAGCTAGTGAGTACCCTGAACGAGTTTTATCACTTACATCCATTATGTCCAGTACCGGTAATCCCGCTCTTCCGCAAACTTCCCCAGAAGTCATGGCAATGATGACCAAACCGAAGCCGAACCCATTTGAGGATGAAGCAGGATTTTTGGCGCAAAGTCTCTCTTTTGCCAAACGCATCGCCGGTACCGGCTATCCGTTTGAAGAGGATGCTTATCAGGCGCTCATTCTGGAGGAAGTCCAACGAGCCTACGATCCAGGCAGTGTCGGACGACAAATTGCTGCTATGGCTGTCGCCGGTGACCGTCGTCCGCGGCTTGCGACTATAAAAGTACCAGTACTTGTCATTCATGGGGGAGACGATCCCCTAATCGACCCGGCTTGTGGCGAGGACACAGCTTCTTCCATCCCAGGAGCCGAGCTCATGTTGATTGATGGTATGGGACATGACCTGCCCCACCAACTGTACAAAGTCATCGTTGATGGTATAGAGCGAACGGCTCGTCGTAATTGATCCGCCCTTCGCTGGAA
>DEQI01000032.1 GCA_002360295.1 Planococcaceae bacterium UBA3370 | reverse complement strand
TTTTAGATTATGAAGACTCGTTCCAAGCTTTCGCACAATACGGTACCTCCGAAACACCTTCCGATTTTGAAGGTGACTTTGATGATTACAACGAGCTGTATGATGATCCAGAAGAAATCGGGGTTGATGAGGAAGTAGAGGCATTAAATATTTCAGAAATCGACCAATTGTCGGGGCAACTTTCGAAGCTAGAGGCAGAGGAAGCAAGAAAATACGACTACTTAGAGGAATAATGAATAACGCTTAGCCTTTCAATCTTTTATCGGCTCATTCTTTGACTAGCTTTTCTCGAACTAATCTACTCGTTTCCCGAGCATTGAATACAAAACAAAAAACGAAGGGGGTGTCCAGAAAGCGGAAACTTTCCACATACCTCCTTCATCTACACTTAGTATACATAATCCAATACTGCGGTAATCGATCTAAAAGCTTTCAACAAACGGCCCCCTATACAATTTATATGATGTCCTTCAATTTGACGATTGCCTGAACACGGTCGATCACTTCCAGCTTACTATATAAGCTACTTACATAATTGCGCACAGTACCTTCCGCAATATAGAGAGCTGATGCAATTTCTTTATTATTATAGCCAGCAATAATTAACTGCGCTAAGTCTTTCTCTCTTTCGGTTAGTTGTAGCTTACTAATACCCTCATTTTTTTTAAACGATACTTCAGATAATTTATTGACTAATTTTGCCGCAACAGCAGAAGGTAAAACGAATTGTCCATTAATCGTATCCCGAATTGCCATAAGCATTTTATCTGTGTCCATATCTTTTAATAAATACCCACTAGCTCCATTTGCCATTCCCTCAATAATATACTGATCCTCAAGAAATGTAGAAAGAATCAAAATAAACGTATCTGGAAACTGCTGTTTTATCATTTTCAATGCTGTAAGACCATCCATAATAGGCATTTGAATATCCATCATGACTAATGTAGGACGATGCAATTTAGTAAGTGCACAAGCCTCTTCTCCATTGCTAGCTAGTCCGACGATTTCCATATCATCCTCTAAATCTAGTATCGTTTTTAACCCTTCACGTATTAACATCTGATCATCTGCAATGACAATCGAAATCATTCGTGCAACTCACCTACCATTCCCTGTGATATATATGGTAATTCAAACCTTACTAAACAGCCTTTTTTCTTTTCTGAATGCAAATGAAATACTCCTTTTAGCTGCTGTACACGCTCTTGCATCATTTTCAAGCCAAAGCCCATTTTTATATCTTCTATCCCTACCCCATTATCGATTAACATAAACTGAACAGAAAAACCGTCATCCTTTAAGCTAAAATGAAATTCAGTACTCTTGCCATGGCGAATTCCGTTCGTTAATCCTTCTTGAAGTGCATGATAAATAAGCTTTTTCATAATAACAGGCAAATGTCCGACAGCATCAATATCAGCATGAATTTCAACGCCTGTGTTCCTTTTTGTATTTACTATTAATAATGAAAGAGCACTATTTAAATCATAATATTTATCCTCTTTTAACATATGAACAGAATTACGAATCTCACTTAAACTATGACGAACAAGATCCTGCGCTTCCTTCAATCGTACGACTGCACCGTCTAAATCCTTTGATAGCAATCTTCGTCCTGCTTCAATTTGTAATATTGTAGACGTTAATGTATGCCCGACAATATCGTGGATTTCTTGCGCAATGCGGTTTCGCTCTGCATAAACCGTCATCTCTGTCAACGCTTCAGTCGTTGCCTGCATGGATTTTTGCAAGCTTTCTGTACGTTCTTCCACTTGTTGCTCTAAATTTTTTGTTAAAAATTGAATGTTAGAATAAAGTTTAGCATTTGTAATAGATATAGCACATTGTGAGCAAAGAAGCTTTAGAACATCTAGCCTTTCTTCTGTAAACACACCTTTTGTTAATTTATTTTCCATATATAAAACAGATAGCAATTTATTTTGATACATAATAGGTAAACAAAGAACAGATTTTAATTGATTGTATTGAATATAATTGTTTCTACTAAAAATACTATTCGTTGCATCTTGTAGGACAACTTCTTCCTTCGTTCTTGCTGTATAGTCAATAATAGCTACTGGGACTATATGATTGGCTTCATTTAAAGGAATTGATTCCATACTTAAATGTTTAGCTGTGCCGTATGCTTCAACAAACCACTTATCACCATTATCAATAATTAATGCACCATATTCTGCACCAGCATTTTGTAGCATAATACGTAAAAGCTTATTTAATAGCCGTTCAATTTCTATTTCTTCCGATAATGTTTGAGCCGATAGTACAATTGTTAAATAATCCGCTCTTTCTAAATCGGTTTTTTGCTTCACGATTAATAAATCGCCATACTGCCTTTCAAGTTGTGAAGTCTTTGCTAATGCCCCCCATTTTTGATAGGTGATATAGGCTTCATTTATATATATTTTCGTTAATGTTTGTTTGCCTAATTGCATACCGTACTTAGCAAAATTTTCTGCAATAATTGCTTGATCATGTACATGCCCATACGTCCTTGCAGCTTCCAGTGCTTGCTCAAAGTAATGCTCAGCTTGACTATACTGTTTCACCATTTTTTTACTCTCTGCCTTAATGGCTAAATATTTGTGCAAGTAATTTTCCGGGCTTCGTTTAGCAAAGTTTTTTAATTTCTTTACACACTTACGTACTCGCCGCAAAAAATGATTTTTCATTTTTTGATCTGCGTCATCAAACAGCTCCTTGACGATTAATACATAAAAATAATCCGCACTCGTATTGGGCATTTTCCCATTACTATTTGTCACATAAATTTCCAGACTCTTTGTTAAAGCTTCATACGCTTCTTCATAATGGCCCTGAAAATAAGCTGTAACATATTGACACCAATAAGCGGTTTCTTTTAAAAAGAGCTCATCTTCTTCATTAATAAATGATGAAAATGTACTATTCTTATTGACAAATGGGTCATGAGAAGCGGTATACCCCGTTAAAGTTGTAATGAGGTGAGAAAATAGAGAAGCTTGTTTCCAGTGCACAGTATTATCTTCTTGTTGGAACATCGAACTGCGAGAAAGTAGTCGAAAATACAAATCCTTTAATGGATAGCTAAACTGAAATAACTGAACACAGTGGAGCAAAAAATTATAGTTTTTTTGCCATTTATTATTTAAAAGTGCATGATGTTGGTTCGCATAGTCTGCCATAGATAAAAGTAAATTTGGCTCATACTTTCTCCAGCTATCAGGACATAGAGAATAAATGGTATTCACTTGCATATACATTTCTGGATAATCTTTCGCAATTTCTCTTGCCAGCTTATAGTAACGATAGGCAGATTCATATTGATTAAATTTAATGCATTGGATCAGCGCATAGCTAGCAAAACCATAAGCAGATTCTTCTGTCATTCCATAATCAAATGTTAGTTCCAATATCATCATTACAGCTGCTAGCCAACTCTCTTGATCAGACATGAGACTTGCAGTAGCAATATATACTAACACTTGCATAGCTGCTCTTGCCTGTTCATCCTGCATAGTGGATCGGTGTATCCATTCCTCAATGGGTCTTTTTCTAATTTGTCTATTAATATTATTCCATTTACGAATCACTGTTATCTTACTAAATTTGGAATCAAAGGGGAATTGCAAATAACTTAGCGTCAAAGCCCCCAACCGAAGTACTTCACTATAGTTATCTCGAATAAGCTCCAGGTGAATGAGTAATAAATACGCTTTTACTTTATCTAAATTGGTTTGAGCTTTATCAATAATTAGTTCAAATAACTGTTTAGCATACTCATTTTGATCACATAAAAAGGCTAGCTCCGCCCTCTCCTTATACGCTATATACGTGATTGCATAATGGCTAATCCAATAATCTTCTAGTAAAAGATCGATCGCTAACTGTAAATAATGGGCAGCTTGCTCATACTCCGCCTTATTTTTAGCTTCCACTCCAGCTTGCACATTTAAGTGAACAAGTTTAACTCGTTTGTCGCTTTTAACTACTAACTCCCAAGCTATATTTAAATGTTCTAAAACATGTTCAATGGCCACTGTCTCATCTACATGTAAATACTTCTCTAAAACGAACCCTGCTTCCATATGAAGAAATGTTCTATCTTGTTCAGGTATTAGTTTATAAAACGTTTGTTGCATTTCTCCATGCTGGAAAAAATAACGGTCCTTATTATTTGGCGACATGGATATTAGCTGATTGCTCACTGCAATGGCTAAAATTTTTTGCACTTGTTCTATTGTATATCCTGTTAAATCCGCTAAAATTGGCAATTTAAATTGCTTCCCTAATAAAGCCGCTTTACTGAGTAGCTGACTCGTTGGACTTTCGATTCCTATATTAATAGAAGGTGGCTCACTTGTTTGTAAAATAGGTAAAGCGGCTATTTGCTCAATATTCCATCGCCAACTCCTACTCATATAATCAAATACAATACAGTCATTATCGACAATTTCATGTAAAAAACGATTGACCAACACCGGATTTCCTTTTGTTTTTCTAAGTAATAACTGAACAATTTGCTGATTTTCACCTTCACTTCTACTTAGAGCTGGTTCCAGTAGTTGTCGAATTGCTTGAGCATCATAGCCTTCTAACCGAATAGGATGGGAAACACTATTTCCATGTAATAACCGACTAATACTTTTCTTTTTACTTTGTGACGCTAGTAATGTTCCGATAACGAAAAAATATTGAATATCACGATTGTTTAATAAAAGGTGTAAATATTGGAGTGATTGCTCGTCTGCCAAATGTACATTGTCAATGAATAATATAAAGGGAACTTCCTCTTTTAAAAAAAGCTGTAGAAATTTTGTAATTCCATTATGCAAAGTTTTTTCATATTCAATAGAAGTGAAGTTGACTTCCTCATGTTCTGGTTGATCAATAAGTAGCTGCAGACGCGGAACTAGCTCAACTAATATACTATTGTCATCATGAAAGGCTTCTGTTATTTTGTGCTTCCATGTTTCAAGCTGATCTTCTTCTTTAATTAATATATAGGCTACTAATTTATCTACCGCTTCCTTCCAAATACTAAACGGTTCATTTTTTTCTCGTTCAACTTTTATTTTTATATAGTGGTCATTTGTAATATACTGTTTCTTTAGTGTCATATCGACTAAATAGGTTTTACCAATACCCTCTTGACCACTTATCCATAACGC
>DEQI01000236.1:1352-13434 GCA_002360295.1 Planococcaceae bacterium UBA3370 | reverse complement strand
TTCTCGAATCCCATATGACTGTAACTGCTGTAATACTTCCTTTACGCCACCTTCAACGATAGATCCTGTCGCTTCACCTGTTGATACGTCTATCTTTACAAAGGCCATTTCAGTTTTTGAGATACGTTCAGAAGCTGCTATATAGTGATTTGTTTTCCCTTCAATCGCCTTACCTTCCATAATAGTTCCTGGGGTAATCAGCTGTACGACTTCACGTTTTACAACCCCTTTAGCTGCCTTTGGATCTTCTGTCTGTTCACAAATGGCTACTTTATAACCTTTTGCAACTAAAGTTTCAATATAATTTTTCGCGGAATGATGAGGTACACCACACATCGGCACTCGGTCCTTACTACCTGCATCACGGCTTGTTAACGTAATTTCGAGTAATTGTGATGCTTTTACCGCATCATCAAAAAACAATTCATAAAAGTCACCTAAACGAAAAAATACAAAAGCATCTTTATAGTCTTCTTTTATTAATAAATATTGTTGCATCATCGGCGTATATGTAGTCATGTATTTCCCTCACTTGCTGTCGTTGTACTACTCATTATATAAAAAAATTAAAAAGAGCGCTCGCATATCTACTTCATTGCAGACATTTGAGCGCATTCATTTAATGAAATGAAGATGATTCGGTTACATGATGTTGATTTCCTGAACTAGAGCTGGATGAGCTAGATGAAGACGACGAAGAGGAAGATGATGAACTAGATGATTCTTCAAAATCCCATTCATCTTCAAATTCAAGCGGATGTACATGAATACATACTGTTGTTTCGCCAATCACTTCAACTAAAAATTCACGTTCAATGACAACTTGGAACTTTTCTCCGCATGGTGTTATGATCGCTTCAATACAGTTAGGCTGCTGTAAAACCGTTGCATTCACATCATTCGAATCTTTCACATTTTCATCGCGATATTTTAATTTTATACGATCGCGATAAGTAATTGTTTCTGTGTATACCGCTGTTTTTGAATGCTGGCTATAGGCATACCATACGTTCACATCAAATTTACCAGAAACCTCTACAAATTTACCTACTTTTTTTGCTTGGTAATGATGATTAATTACCCAACAACCTAAAATACTCGTCGGAACGTTTGGTGGACATAGCGTTTCTGTAGATTCCGTGCGTTTTTTCCCTTTCGCTACGACAGCCTTTGTCACTATTTGACGTAATCGTTTCAACGAAAATTCCCCCTTCCTATGTGGCTCGCCTTAGTCTATGCGGCACTCGCCTAAATGGTGATAGGAAGGGGGAAACGTTTATTAAAAGTGAAAAGTTAAATTTCTAGAGTTTGGAATAGTGCCTAGCGAAGCACTTTGACTTTTCCTATTTATGTTTTAACATGCTTGAACCTGCAATACCTGGATGTGTCATTTCATAAGGATCTAAAATTAAATCAAGCTGTTCTTCAGTCAGTACACCTTCTGCAATACATAATTCACGAATCGAACGACCTGAAACAATTGCCTCTCTTGCAATACGAGCTGCCACTTCATAGCCAATATGAGGATTAACAGCCGTTAATACACCGACACTTTTTTCAACATACTCTTTCATTCGAGCTTCATTTGCTTCAATGCCTTTTAAACAATGCTCTGTAAACGCTTCAAACACATTATTCATAATACTTAATGATTGAATTAAATTAAAGACAAGAACCGGTTCCATTACATTTAGTTCTAACTGACCTGCTTCTGATGCCATTGAAATCGTATGGTCATTTCCGATTACTTGGAATGCTACTTGGTTTAACACTTCCGGCATTACTGGGTTTACTTTACCAGGCATAATGGAAGAGCCTGGTTGACGCGCAGGTAATGTAATTTCCCCTAAACCAGCACGCGGACCAGAGGCCATTAATCGTAAATCGTTCGAAATTTTCGACATGTTAATCATACAGATTTTCAAAGCACTAGATACTTCCGTATACGCATCCGTATTTTGTGTAGCATCTACTAAATGTGTTGCACCCGTTAATGGGAATCCTGAAATTTCAGCTAAATGATTGGCAACCGCTTGAATATAAGATGGTACAGCATTCAGGCCTGTTCCAACCGCTGTTGCGCCCATATTTACTTCATATAAATGCTCACGAGTACTAGCAATACGCTTTATATCACGTTCGATTACTCGGCTATATGCTTCAAATTCTTGTCCAAGTCGAATCGGAACAGCATCTTGTAAATGTGTTCGACCCATTTTAATAACGTGAGCAAATTGCTGTGCTTTCGCATCAAAACCATCTTTCATATGTTGCATCGTAGCAAGTAATTCTTCTAGTAATGTTAATATAGCAATGTGAATAGCTGTTGGAAAAGCATCATTTGTTGATTGAGACATATTCACATGGTTATTCGGGCTAATCGTTTTGTAATCACCTTTTTCCTTTCCTAATATTTCAAGTGCTCGGTTGGCGATTACTTCATTAGTATTCATATTGATAGATGTACCTGCCCCCCCCTGAATAGGGTCAACGATAAATTGCGAATCCAATTTCCCTTGGATTACCTCATCCGCTGCAAGTACAATTGATACACCAATTTCTTTTGGCAAGAGCTCTACTTCCATATTTCCTAGTGCAGCCGCTTTTTTTACCATACCCATTGCTTTAATAAGTGAAGCATGTAGTGACAGACCTGTAATCGGGAAATTTTCAGTTGCTCGTAATGTTTGAATACCATAATAAACATCTTTAGGCAATTCACGCTCTCCTAAGAAATCTTTCTCTAAACGTGCTTGCTGTAATTCTGACATGTTTAATACCCCTTTTGCTAACATTAATATGTAGTTGTATGAGCTATTGTTGAGCTCTACTTCATGATAGTAGACGACTTTCGCTTGAATGTAAATAATGATTCCAAATAATATTCAATTACTTGGAGATTCCTTTTCTTTTGTCCTTAATATGTAACATATTCATCAAGTAAACCGTCAATCGCGTGTAATGACATTGGCTTATAATAATAGTATCCCTGTCCAACTATGCAGCCCATTTGTTTTAGCTGATTACTTTGTTCTTCTGTTTCAATTCCTTCTGCAACAGCTTTCATATTTAAGTTAGAAGCTAATTGAATGATTGTTTTGACCACTGCAAGCATACGTGGATTTGATAAATGATCCATAAAGCTTTTGTCGATTTTAATTTCATCAAAAGGTAATTCTTGCAAATAACTCAAAGATGAATAGCCTACACCAAAATCATCAATCGCGATAGAAATTCCATATGCTTTTAACTCATTCATCGTTTTTTTTGCCCGTTTGATGTTTTCTAACTCAATACTTTCAGTAATTTCAAGCTTTATATAGCGTGTATCTATATTGTAAGACTTAATTAGTTGAAGCGTACTTTCTACAAAACTCGGGTAATAGAAATGACTCGGTGAAATATTAATAGCTACTTCATACATTTTCTTCCCTGCATCTTGTCGATCTTTTAGCCAAGCTAGTACTTTTTTGAATATAATCCGATCAATTTTATGTATGTTACCTGTACTTTCTGCGACAGCAATAAATTGAGCTGGTAAAACAATCCCTATATCACTCGATTTCCAACGCGCTAATGCTTCAAAGCTTTCAATTTCCCCCGTTTGAATATTCACTTTCGGTTGGAGCATCGGGATAAATTCTTCTTTTTCTAAAGCGGAAGAAAGATGAGCTAGAACGTCCATTTCTTGTTGTATTGTTTCAACTTGCGACTCATCGTACTTTACGATTACAGTGCCCACGCTTTTTAATGCAACAGAAAGAGCTGTATCTGCTCTTTTTACAGCTTCATCCTTTAAAATGCACTGATTATAGTCGGAATTGCCCACTTTCATAGTAATATACACATTTTTATTTTCAATTTTAAATGGCTTACTTATTATTTCTTTAAAATGATTCTCTAAATGAGCATTTAGCGCACATGTACTTGCCATAATGATGGCGGAGTTTGTATACCGAGCAATGATTGCATCCCGTAAAGCTGGAATTTGTCTTAATCGATGTGCTAATTGGAATAGAAGTGTATCCCCACCTTGTCTTCCATATAGATCGACAATATTTTGATATTCACCTGCTTCAATAATATAAATAACCCCACATTGATCAAAATCTTTGCGATAATTTAATTCGTTTTGGAATAATTTATAATTCGGCAGACCTGTTTTGTTATCATAATATGCAAGCTCGTAAATTTCCTTCTTTTGATTTGAATATTGTATGGCAAGTGTTGCAATGACTGCTATACGATTTAATAAAAACACTTTACTCGACCGAGGTTTTACTTGCTCCTCAAAATATAGCGAAAACATACCAATCAGTTCACCTTCTTGGTTTTCAAACACCTGGTGCCACACTGATTGAATATGATGCTGTTTTGCTGAATTAAAATATTGGGGCCATCTTTCAGCTTGTTGCAGATCATACAAAAGAAATGGTCTACTTATTACCTCATCGATAAACTGTTTGTTGAAGGATTGTTGTAAGTCAATAGTTGCAATTATTTGTTTAAAATCCTTTGGAAGTGTAGATGTTGTAGCTACTAAATTTAAAGCGTTAGAGTCCTTTAAATAGACACAGGCATGACAGACCTTTTGGAAAGCATTCGAAATATACTCACTTATTTGTTCAAAGACATGCACAATATTTGTTCCTCTTTCTAAGGAAGCATATATATCTCTTTCTAAAATCAACAGATCTTCTAGATTTACTTGATCTGTAACATCTTTCGCTAGTATAAAAAAATATCGTAGGATCCCTTCTTTATCGTTTATAGGCAATAGTGAAATTTCATCCCAAAAAACGGTTTGATCTTTACGATAATGACGTATAGTCGATTTAAATGGTACACCTGATTGGAAGCTTTTAGTAATCTGCATTTCAAGTTCTACATCTGTTAAAGGTCCGCTCATTTTTGAAATAGATTCGCCGTATAGTTCCTCTTCACTGTATTCGGTCATTTTCATTAACAAATTGTTTGCAAAAACGATGGAGTTATTATTTCGTTGATCTACAATCATCGCACCTATATCTAGTTGTTTCGCTATTTGACATAACGAAAAAAATAGTTGGTCTTGCTGTTTAATTATATTCTGCAACTTAAACATGTAGTCCATTCCACCCCCATTTACACCTACTTATTTACTAAAGTGTACCAAATTTTTCTATACAATTCGATTACTTTGTTCATACATCTATCTATTATAGCCCCGATATTTACAAATCAATTGACAGTAAGAGTTTCTCAGCTAATCTCCTGCTTATTCCTTCGTTTATTTATCACATAAAACGCCCGCTTCCACATAGAGCAACGACTATTCTTTAACTTCATAACGGTTCAATTACAAAAATAAAAACCCCTACAAACCTTTACTTACGGCTGTAGGGGTTAAGGGCTATTCATCTATTCATTACTTTTTTAAGAACAACTTCCTGGTACACTGTTACGAATTTTCGAACCTGTCTCACCCATTAAAACATCTCCACCAGTTGATTCAATCACTTCATTTGTAACATTATTTGCGATCGCATTGGATACAAGTTGAAGCAGATCATTTACATCCGTTTGAGATTGTTTGAATTGCTGCACGACTGGTACTGCATCGATTTCTTGTTCGATTGTAGCAATTTTTCCCTCAATCATTTTAAGCGCTTTTTCTTTCCCTAAGTGCTGGAAGTTCACGGCTTGCTTTTGTAATGTTTTTAAAGAAGCAATTTTTTCACGTACATTTTGATTTTCGTTAATTTGCTCTTCTGCTTTTTTGAAAAACTCTACTTCTTCCGTGTTAGCAATCATATGCGCGATTTCTTTGGCTTTTTCAATAATTTCGTCCTTCGAATACAATTTCGTCATTAAATTTGCACCTCATGTCATTTTACTACTTCTACATATTCCCCGCGTAATGAATAGTTTTTAGCTTCTAGTATTTTCACTTTAACGAGCTTACCTACTAGATTTTCAGGACCTTCGAAATTGACTAATTTATTTTTACGTGTATAGCCAGCTAATACGTCATCACGCTTTTTACTGCTACCTTCTACAAGAACTTCAACTATTTCACCTTCAAGATTTTTGAGTGCTGCATTTGAAAATTCAGCTACAACTGCATTTAAACGTTGCAGGCGTTCTTTTTTCACTTCTAATGGTACATTGTCTACCATTTTGGCTGCAGGCGTACCTTCTCGAGGTGAATAAATATAAGTGAATGCCATCTCAAAACCAACTTCACGATATAAATCAATTGTTTCTTGGAATTGCTCTTCTGTTTCATTCGGATAGCCGACAATAATATCTGTCGTTAATGCTACATCTGGTATTGCTGCTTTAATTTTACGAACTAAATCTAAGAAATGCTCACGTGTATATTTTCGCGCCATAATTTTCAATATGTCGTTTGATCCTGATTGAACTGGAAGATGAATATGCTCTACCAAGTTCCCTTTTTTCGCTAGCACCTCGATTAAGTGATCGTCAAAGTCGCGTGGGTGAGATGTTGTGAAACGAATACGTGGAATATCAATTTTACGTAACTCGTCCATTAAATCACCAAGTCTATACTCAATATCCGTAAAATCTTTACCATAAGCGTTTACGTTTTGACCAAGTAACATAATTTCTTGATAGCCTTGTGCTGCTAATTCTCGCACCTCTTGAATAATTTCTTCTGGTCGACGAGAACGTTCTTTACCGCGAGTATATGGTACGATGCAATACGTACAGAACTTATCACAGCCGTACATAATGTTTACCCATGCTTTAATGGAACCTAGTCGTTGTTTCGGAAGGCTTTCGATTACATCCCCTTCTTTAGACCATACTTCGATCACCATTTCCTTCGACATATAGGCTTCATTTAATATATTTGGTAATCGGTGAATATTATGCGTACCGAACACCATATCAACGTGCGGATACGTTTTTAATATTTTATTTACAACCGATTCCTCTTGCGACATACAACCGCATACGCCAATTAACATCTCAGGATTTTTCCGTTTATATTTCACAAGAAAACCTAGTTCACCAAACACTTTGTTTTCGGCATTTTCTCGAATAGCACATGTGTTCAGTAGAACAACATCGGCATTTTCTACTTCATCAGTCGGTTCGTAACCAAGCTGCATAAAGATACCGGCCATTACCTCTGTGTCATGTTCGTTCATTTGACAACCGTACGTACGAATATAAAACTTGCGACCTTCGCCCATACCAAGGAATTCCGAATCGATGGAGAAATCTTTATGGTACTTTACTTCTTCTTTCCCACGTTTTTTTGCATCTTTGAGTGACGGCGCCGTAATAACACGCTCGAAATATTTACTATAATCTTTTTCTTCTTTTTTAGGCTGTTTAACTTGCTGACTAGCTAGTCGTTGTTCTTCATTCATCGACTGTAGCTCCTTTCATTCAAATACCCGTTTTAACATTATAGCGAAAACAAGAGCATTCACACAAGCTTAGTCAATGAATTGTTTATAGCTTTCTGGGTCATTTTTATGCAAAATTGTAAGAAATGTGACACTTAATTTGACGACTTGTGCCCAGTTCATCTTGTATTTTGCTTCAAATTGAAATCTCGGCAAGTCGATGACGTCTTTAAACAGACTGATTGGCTCAATTTGGTGCTGCTCAAGATACGTTAAAAAGGCTAGAAACAACTGATGATCTTGTACCGCTAGTTCCTTTTGCTGAATAAGCAAATCTATCTTTTCAAGTTTGGAATTAGCCTTTTGTAAAATCAGTTCAATTTTTCTTTCATCATGCTCTTGCTTTTTTTGAAGAAAATTTATTAAGTTTGTCATGTATGATTCCTCTTTAAACTGTTATTCCTTATCTTGACCTTACTTTCATTATAAGTGATAACCATATAAATACAACAAACATCCCCTGTAATTCATATTTTTGGCTCTTCAGTATAACTTGAGGTTGATTTCCGCTGCGCCAGAGGCCAACAGGACGTTGGTCATGAAGGCGTTGTCACACGATGTGACGCCTTTAGCCTTCGTTCCAAAATTCCTGAGGGCGTCCGATGAGCCTCCTCACTGCGTTGCGGAGTGGAATGTGTGGTGCATATATAGCAACCTCGACTTATAGTGATGAACCATATTTTCACAAATTTAGGGGGTGTATATTTCTATTTAATTATACGACAAATTTATGTAAAGCATGGGTTAAAGAGCGTGTGTTTTTCGAGATATTTTGAATTTGCAACTCAATAGCTGTTGACGCTTTTAGCTGCTCTGTTGTTTTTTTAGATATTTGTTCAATTTGAGCTACGTTTTCTTCTATCATTTGAACAAGCTCTAAAGACTGTTTCGCTACATCTTTTGTAAAATTCGCCATTTGGTCTATCGTACCAGAAACTTCCTCTATATGTGGTTCGATTTGCTGAATGCGCGTAGCAATATTCCGGAAATTTTGCGAAGTTTGATTTGTCGTCGCAATGCCTATGCGAGTTGCGTTACTAGCTTTCTCCATTACAGTAGCAGCCGCCATCGTTTCCTGCTGAATAGCTTCTACTATATAGATAATTGTTTGCGTAGAATGTAATGATTGGCCAGCTAGTTTTTTTACTTCATTTGCGACAACACCAAATCCTTTCCCATTATCACCAGCTCTTGCTGCTTCAATAGCTGCGTTTAACGCAAGTAAATTTGTATCATTAGCAATTCCTTGAATCATATCGATGACCGTTGTAATTTGTTGTGTTTGATTTTCTAATCTTTGCATCATTTCATTTGCTTCTAACATGGCTTGTTCAATTACATGCATTTGAGAGACATTCGTTGCGACATGTTGTTCTCCTGTCTGTGCCTGCTGGACCATTTGTACAATAATTTCTTTCATGAGGGTAATTCGATTGGTCATCATCTCCATACTGCTTGCTACCTCTTGGATCATTGCCGTATTAGAATTTACATGGACAGTTGAAATGGTCATGGCAGCCGTCATCGCTTCCGTATTATTAGTAATTTGTTGTGCAGATGAAGTCATTGTTTCAGCATTTTCGGTTAGTTGAACATTTGCACCAATTACTGCACATGCACTATTCTTTACTACCTCGAATAAAGTTTTTACTTCTGATACCATTTGGTTATAGCTTAATAGTAATTCACCCAACTCATCACGTGATTCATATTTTGCCCTATTTGAAAAATCCCCTTGTTGCGCACGTTTTAATAAATAATGAAGCTGCTTGGTCGGCTTACGAACTGATTTTGTTGCTACATAGCTAAGGTATAAAACAATCAATATCATTAAAACTGATACTGTAACAATAGCCATATACCCTTTATGTATATCCTTTTCATATAATGATAATTGTTGGTCTGTACGTGTCATCACATAATCTTTCATTTCTAGAAAAAAAGTCGCACTTGCATTTGTATGTACTTGCTTTAAATAAAAATCCATTTTGGAGTCAAATGCTAAATAAGATGCATTTCCCACTAGTTTTTTAGCTTCATCTAGTTGCCCAGTGATGGCAAGTGTTTCAGCTGATTTTAATACATCAACCATTTGCATTTTTTCATTGTAAAGTTGTTCTGCGTTCCACTCCATTTTCCTTAAATAATCGAGACTTAATAAAGCGATACTAAAATTCGAAGCAACGCACACAATCATTAACAAAATGAGCTTGTCCTTTACTTTTATAAAATTCATCATCATGCTCCTTTATTACTAGATAATGTAAGCATACATGACGACTATGAAGATACTGTAAAGGTCGTGTAAAAAATCAACACTCCATGAACTGGAGTTGGGGTTGATTTTGGCATTAACCCGAAAATTACCATCATATTATTCCTAGCCAATGTTTTGTCAAAATAGAATAGGCTGGGTGTGTCCGAAAAGTTCTTTTGGACATACCACAGCCTATTTGCTTATTACATAAATTCTTTTAGTAATTGATCAAATTGATCTTCTGATAAGTTAATATCAATATCTGTTAA
Organism: Planococcaceae bacterium UBA3370; assembly: GCA_002360295.1. Lineage (GTDB taxonomy): Bacteria > Bacillota > Bacilli > Bacillales_A > Planococcaceae > Metasolibacillus. Next base: position 3,484 of record DEQI01000236.1, on the reverse strand, counting down.
AGGTAGCTCTGAATAACCTTTTAATTTTTCTTGATAAGAAGGAGTCTCTTGATCTTGATAAATAATACCTGTTACAAGACCTTCCTTTTCCATTACTGTTTGCATAGCCATCGAGCGATTTGTACAATCATAACCTTCGATATCTGATAGTTTTGTTAAATTTTCTTTAAACCAATCATACGTATTCACTTTATTGTACGTGACACAAGGTGAAAATACGTTAATGAAGGAGAAGCCTTTATGATTAAGACCCGCTTCGATTAACGCTGTTAATTCTTTAATATCTGTTGAGAAGCCTTGTGCAACGAATGTAGCACCACTCGTTAAAGCCACTTCCAAAGGTTTTAATGATGGCTCAATAGCTCCACCAGGAGTTGATTTTGTAACAAAACCAGCTGCCGAACGAGGGGAAGTTTGACCTTTCGTTAAACCATAAATTTGATTGTCCATTACAACGTATGTGATATCAATATTACGACGAATGGCATGAATTGTATGCCCCATACCGATAGCAAAACCGTCACCATCTCCACCAGATGCGATGACTTTTAAATCTTTATTCGCCATTTTCAAGCCCTGTGCAATGGGTAATGCACGACCATGAATACCGTGGAATCCATATGATTTAATATAACCAGAAATTCGCCCTGAGCATCCGATACCAGAAATTACAGCTAACTCATGAGGTTCATAGCCTACATTTGCTGCGGCACGTTGAATGGCAGCTTGTACAGAGAAGTCACCACAACCAGGACACCAGTTAGGTTTTACATTATTACGAAAATCCTTAAATGTTGCCATGATTAAATCTCCTCCTTTACTAAATTTGTTAATTCACGTGGTAAGAACGGTGTACCATCATATTTTAAAATATTTGCTATTTTTGTATGGCAACCAATATTCATTTTCAAAATATTAGCTAGCTGAGCAGTTGCGTTATTTTCCACTACCACAATTTTTTTCGCACTATTTGCTAGCTTCGCCATTTCCTCAGCAGGGAATGGGAATAATAAACGAATGTGCGCGTGATTTGTTTTAATACCTTCTGCATTTAATGTTTCTTGTACTTCTTCTAATGCACCTCGAGTTGAGTTAAAGCCTACAAGTAAAACGTCTGCCTCTTCATGAGGGGCATTCACGTAAACAGGTGTATCAAATTGGACATGCTGTAACTTACGGAAACGTTTATCCATTTGTGCGCGTCTATTCCCTGTCGCTTCAGACGGCTTACCAGTTTCATCATGTTCAACACCTGTAACGTGGTGTATACCACCCAATGTTCCAGGTAATACTCGCGGTGAAATGCCATCTTCTGTATTTTCATAGCGTTTAAAGTAATCAGTTGATTCTATATCATCAACCGTTTCAACGATTTTACCGCGTTTAATCTCAATTTTATTATAATCAAATGGATCCACAGTTTGTTTACCAAGAGATAATTGTAAGTCCGTCATAATAATAACCGGTAATTGCAATTGTTCAGCAATATTAAACGCTTGAACCGTATCAAAGAATGCTTCCTCCATTGTAGAAGGCGCAATAACTACTTTTGGTATTTCACCATGAGTTCCATAAAGCATCGCCATCAAGTCTGATTGTTCTTGTTTTGTCGGAAGACCTGTTGATGGACCGCCGCGCTGAGTATCAATAATAACAAGTGGCTGTTCCGTCATACCAGATAAGCCAATCGCCTCCATCATTAACGATAAACCAGGACCTGCTGATGCAGTAAAGGCACGAACACCACCATAGTTAGCCCCAATTGCCATTGTCGCAGCTGCAATTTCATCTTCTGTTTGAATAACTGCACCGCCTACTAATGGCAGCTTTTTAATCATGTATTCCATAATTTCTGAAGCAGGTGTAATTGGATAGGCTGCCATAAAACGAGAGCCCGCCGCTAATGCGCCTAGTGCAACCGCATCATTTCCGATCATAAATAGTCGTCGCTTACCATCTGCAGGCGCTAATTCCCACTCGCCCACACGATCACCGATTAAGGCAGTAATCGCTTCACGTCCTTTTTGAATGGCTTCAATATTTTTTGCAACGACTTCTTCCCCTTTACGTCCGAAAATTTCATTCACAACGCTTTGGAAAACAGTTTCTTCTAAATTTAATAATGCCGCTGT
>DEQI01000236.1:0-1213 GCA_002360295.1 Planococcaceae bacterium UBA3370 | reverse complement strand
CTGTTAACTCTTTATAATTGACATCAATTGTTTCTTGGTCGAATGCCACTAATATATCTAAATCATCCGCAATCGAACGTACTTCTGTCGGACGCACTGTAATTTTGTTATTCGTATGGCCGCCTTTAATGCGGGAAGAGAAATGACGGTAACCGTATAAATGATAGCCTAAACGATTCATTGCAGTAGCAAAAATTTCACCCGTACTTTCAATCCCTTCACCTTGCTGCCCACCGACTTTCCATGAAAGCTGATGTAACATATAAACAACTCCTTAAATTTCTTTTTATATATGAATTTCCTACATAAGTTTATCATGAACATGTTGTGTGTACTATTGCAAATGTCATATTCTATAAAAAATTCAGCCCTAAGGCGGAAAGGCATGTTCACGGGTATGTAACAGCCATTTGTTCAAATAAAAAAGCCGCCAACTTAGGATTACCTAAATTGACGACTTTGATTATTAACGGGTTCTTTTTTCCACAACTAATTTTAAAGCTGTTCGATCTTCCCCTGCAATCGTAATATCTGCAAATGCTGGTGCGCAAATTAAATCAGTGCCGCTTGGTGCTACAAAACCTCTTGCTATCGCGACTGCTTTGACGGCTTGGTTTAATGCACCTGCTCCTACAGCTTGCATCTCAACATAGCCTTGTTCACGAATAACAGCTACAAGAGCACCTGCAACAGAATTTGGATTTGAGCGAGACGATACTTTTAATGAATCCACAACTATTCCTCCCCATTTTGCATGATCAAGACAACTTTAATTTATTGTCTGTAGGTCATTGTATGCGAGGAAGTTTGGAAACATGACAAACGTTTACTACTTAATAAAAATCTTTATATTATTTTAGGCTTGAAAAGGATAATCTTCATTAATATAAATACGTTCCTGATGTATAGCTTTACCAGTTTTATCGTCTATTTCAACGAAGAAACCACTTAACACCTCACGACCCTTTTTTGGTACTTCAAAACGACTTGGCATATTCGTCTGGAATTTATAGATAACACTTTCCTTCGTCATCCCTAAAATCTCATCATAAGGGCCCGTCATCCCTACATCCGTTATATAAGCTGTTCCATTAGGATAAATCCGAGAATCAGCTGTTTGTACATGTGTATGGGTACCAACAACTACTGATGCTTTACCATCTAAATGCCAGCCAAGCGCAATTTTCTCACTTGTTGCTTCTGCATGGAAATC
>DEQI01000247.1:28484-30801 GCA_002360295.1 Planococcaceae bacterium UBA3370 | reverse complement strand
TTTTTTGTAAAAATAGTTAAAATATTTCAATTATTTTCATTTTTTGATAGTATAAAAGAAGGAAATGATTCACTTTTGTAGAATACTATGTTTAGCTACAAGCAGGCATCTAGATGAGAGGAGTGATAGAGTGGAAGTAACTGATGTTAGATTACGACGTGTGCAGACTGAAGGAAGAATGCGTGCCATTGCATCCATTACTTTAGATGAAGAATTTGTTGTGCATGATATTAGGGTTATTGATGGGAATACGGGATTATTTGTTGCAATGCCAAGTAAACGAACTCCAGATGGAGAGTTTCGAGATATTGCGCATCCTATTAATTCAGGTACACGTAACAAAATACAAGAAAGCGTGTTAGCAGCGTATCATCAATCCAGCGATGAAGATGTATTAGAGCTTGAAGAAGTAAATGTTTAGAAAAGAAAATGCCTAAAACGTATGACTAACATACTTTTTGGGCATTTTCTTTTTTGAAAATTTAGAAAGTATAAACTTTTTAACTTTTAAAAGTATGTAAGTATTTCCAAGATGTATATTTTATGCGAAGTACAGCGATTGAAAAGGTACATGGTGTTGTATTGTCAAGTCTGAATACCTTGAAAATCATGTGAATTTACTATATAGTCATAAGAGAAACTGAGCCAAATTGGAGGACTTAAGATGACTAACATTTTTGCGATTGTTTTGGCAGCAGGTCAAGGAACACGCATGAAGTCCAAATTATATAAAGTGCTCCACCCGGTATGCGGGAAGCCTATGGTTGAACATGTTGTGGATCATATTGAAACATTAAATGTTGAGCGTATAGTTACTGTAGTCGGACATGGAGCTGAAAAAGTGAAAGAACAGCTAGGTGAAAAGAGTGAATATGTATTACAAGCAGAACAACTTGGTACAGCCCACGCCGTTCAACAAGCTGAAGAGATTTTAGGTGATTTAGAAGGTACAACACTTGTAGTATGTGGAGATACACCGCTTATTCGACCAGAAACAATGAAGGCTCTTCTGGATTTCCATACAGAGCAAAAGGCAAAAGCTACAATATTAACAGCTGTTGCAGAAAATCCAACAGGTTATGGCCGAATTCTGCGTAATGAACGCGGTCAAGTAGAACAAATTGTTGAGCAAAAAGATGCAACTGCTGATCAACAGCTAGTAAAAGAAATTAATACAGGCACATATTGTTTCGATAATAAAGCGTTATTTGATGCGTTGAAGCAAGTCGGAAATGACAATGCGCAAGGTGAGTATTATTTGCCAGATGTAATTGAAATTCTTCAAACGCAGGGCGATACGGTTGCTGCCTATGTTTCAACTGATTTTGATGAAACATTAGGTGTCAATGATCGTTTTGCTTTATCTCAAGCAGAGGAAATCATGCGTGCACGAATTAATGAGCGTCATATGCGAAATGGTGTAACGATTATAAACCCTGCAACGACACACATTAGTGCGGATGCTATTATCGGAAGTGATACAGTCTTACTGCCTGGTGTAATGATAGAAGGGAAAACAATTATCGGAGAGGATTGTACAATCGGTCCTAATAGCCATATACTAAACAGTCGCATTGGAAATGGGGCGACTGTTCATAGTTCTGTCGTAAATAATAGTACAGTAGGAAATGAGACTGCAGTTGGTCCATTTGCTCACTTACGTCCAGAATCTTCACTTGGTAGTCACGTGAAGATTGGTAATTTCGTAGAAGTGAAGAAGAGTACATTAGGTGACGGCTCGAAAGTATCTCATTTAAGCTATATTGGTGATGCTGAAGTGGGTAGTCACGTCAATGTCGGCTGCGGTTCTATTACAGTAAATTACGATGGTAAAAATAAACATAAAACAGTCATTGAAGATGATGTATTTGTTGGCTGTAATACGAACTTAGTAGCACCTGTAACAGTTCGAAAAGGCGCATTTATTGCTGCAGGTTCTACCATTACAAAAGAAGTACCAGAAGAAGCGCTAGCAATTGCCCGTGCTAAACAAGAAAATAAACCAGGGTATGCAAAAAAATTAAACTCAAAATAATTAATCGAAAAAACAGGAGGCCATCATGCCGTATCATTATGCTGACTCAAAATTAAAAATTTTCTCTCTCAATTCAAATAACCAACTTGCTCAAGAAATTGCAAATGAAATGGGTATCGAGCTAGGTAAATCATCTGTAAAACATTTCAGTGATGGAGAAGTCCAAATTAGCATTGAAGAAAGTATTCGTGGATGTGATGTATTTATCGTTCAATCTACTTCAGCACCTGTAAATGAACATTTAATGGAGTTATTAATTATGGTAGATGCTGTGAAACGTGC
>DEQI01000247.1:0-28325 GCA_002360295.1 Planococcaceae bacterium UBA3370 | reverse complement strand
TTCTTTGATATTTTAATCGATCACTTAGTAGCTGTGCCTATACTTGCAGATTACTTCGGTTCTAAAGGCTTCAATCCAGAAGAAATGATTATCGTTTCGCCAGATCATGGTGGTGTAACACGTGCACGTAAAATGGCAGAGCGTCTAAAAGCGCCGATTGCCATTATTGATAAACGACGTCCAAAACCAAATGTAGCAGAAGTAATGAATATTGTTGGTAATGTGAAAGGGAAAGTATGTATTTTAATTGATGACATTATTGACACGGCAGGTACGATTACAATTGGTGCTAACGCATTACTTGAATCAGGCGCAAAAGAAGTTTATGCTTGCTGCTCTCACCCAGTATTATCAGGTCCTGCAATTGAGCGTATTGAAAATTCAGCAATTAAAGAGTTAGTTGTAACAAATACAATCCAACTTCCTGAAGAGAAAAAATCACCAAAAATTACTGAACTTTCTGTTGCAAAATTAATGGCTGATGCAATTTCTCGTGTTTATGAAAATAAATCAGTAAGCACTTTATTCGATTAATAATAAGTAAAACACCATTTAGAAATTTTTTCTAAATGGTGTTTTTTATTATTGAGAAAGTGTTGAAGATTATAGGTATCCAATGCTTCTTTATTCCTAATGTTTACCATTTGTGAAAAGAGGGTATATTGAAAAGGTACCAATTTTAGGAAGGGGACTATGAATTATGAGTTTAGTTTTACAAGTAATGAAGCGTGACACGGCACATCGTTCAACACTAACCCAACTTAGGAGTGAAGGTCAGCTAGCTGCAGTTATTTATGGCCATCAAACAAAATCTACACCGATATCCTTAAATTATAAGGCGGCGTTAAAAGCAGTTCAGCAAAATGGTTTTACTGGCGTCTTTACTGTTGAGGTAGAAGGTGAGAAAACGAACGTTATGTTGGCAGACATTCAGCGCTGTACGATAAAAAATGAATTAAAACACGTTGATTTTTTAGCGATTAATATGTCTGAAAAGCTGGAAGTAGAAGTGCCAATTGTAGTTATAGGGCAGGCAATCGGAGTACGCGAAGGCGGCTTTTTAACGCAACCAAACCACACAGTAAAGATCAAAGCAAAGCCAATTCAAATACCAGATTTGATTGAGATTGATGTATCGATATTAGCAATTGGAGAAACTTTATCACTTGGAGATGTACGTGATTCCATTCCATTTGAAATAATGCAAGAAGATGATTTTACACTGGCAATCGTGACACAACCTACAGCAGTAATAGAGACTGGTATCGAAGGGGAAAATACTTAATTTTAAGTGGATCAGCTATTAAAAACATGAAGACGTTCAATCAATATTTTGGACGTCTTCTTTTTTGTACGAAAAAACTTATTATGACTTTCAAAATAACTTCGCTATAATCAAAATGAGGAAATAAAGTATAATCCATACATATAATAATAGAATAAAGAGTTAGTAGTATATTTGGGGAGAAAAGGTTGTTTGATATGAAAAGTTATAATGAGAAAATGAGTATTTATCATGGTATGGCTTCAACACTTGCCGCAAATACTTCAAGTAGCTATGTACCATTATTTGCGATGACAATATTAGGTGCAACAAATTATCAAGTCGGTTTAATTAGTTCGATTCCACCGCTTATTACTTTGTTCATGACAGTACCAGCCGCTTTATTACTAAATAAAGCAGCAGAACAAAAAAAGCTCGTTGCCATATCTGTGCTACTTGCTCGACTTGTCTTTTTAATGATTATTTTTGTTGTTTTTATACCAGGCTCAATGGCCTCTTGGATTTTACTGCTCCTGATTGCGTTTATGAGTATACCGAATACGATGGCGAATATGGGATGGCAATCATTCATTGGAAGCATAATAGAAGATCATCGTCGAGCACGTTTTTTTAGTGATCGTAATCGAATGTTAACGATTGTTGGACTTATCTCTACGCTGACGATAGGTATTGTCATGCGTGATGCAACAGGGAATGCTACAGCTTATCAAATATTATTTATTTGTGCTCTTTTTTTCGGACTTTTGGAAGTATATTTCTTACTGCGTCATGAAGAAGGAGAGCGTGTACAAATAGAGGAAAAAAAGAGCGCGATGAATTGGCGAATATTTAAAGATGTCGGCTATATGCGTTTTCTAGTAGTTGCACTTTGTTTTAATTTCGGTTGGCAAATGGCTTGGGGTTTGTTTAATATTTATAATGTACGTTATGCAGAAGCGACAATTTTCTGGGTCAGCATGTTTAATGTTGGTAGCATGGTTGCGCAGATTTTTGCATTTCCTTTATGGCGTAAATGGTCTGAAAAATATGGGAATATGCGTGTTTTTGTGTGGGTAGCTTTTGGTATGTCCACTGCACCATTTTTAACGGCACTGTCTACAAACTATATATATTTAACGTGGATGTATGTATTATCAGGTATTTTTGTATCAGGTACAGTTCTTATTTTATTTAATTTATTACTTGAAAATTCACCGAAAGAAAATCGTACATATTGTATTACATCTTATAATGTATTACTTGCTATTATTGCTTTTATATCACCACAAATCGGTATTTGGTTTTTAGATGAGTTTAATATGGATGTAGCAATGAATGTAAGCTCACTTGTCCGTTTCTGTGGGGCTGTTGGTTTCCTTTACGTATTCATGAAGCGTAATAAAAATAGTCGAAAAGAAGAGACAATAGTAAAATGACTTTTCACACAGAAATGCTCTTTCTATGTTAAAATAAGCTACAATTAGAAAGCAGATACTCCGATATGGTAGGTCTACTGATTGTAAAAAAGGATGAGATGATATGAAGTTAATTATCGGGTTAGGCAATCCTGGTAAGCAATATGAGCATACGCGACATAATATTGGTTTTGATGTGATTGATGCTTTAGCGGAAAAATGGGGAACACCGCTAAATCAAATGAAGTTTAATGGCATGTATGCAAGTGCTCATCGCCCAGAAGGCAAAGTAATGTTAGTTAAACCGTTAACATATATGAATTTATCGGGTGAATGTGTTCGGCCCATGATGGATTATTTTGATATTGAAATGGAAGATATTATCGTTATATACGATGATCTAGATTTAGATGTTGGTAAATTGCGCTTACGCCAAAAAGGTAGTGCAGGTGGACACAACGGTATTAAATCATTAATTCAGCATTTAGGAACACAAGAATTTAATCGTATTCGTGTCGGGATAAGTCGTCCGCCAGCACCTATGAAAGTAGCGGATTATGTATTGTCGAAGTTTTCTAAAGAAGAACAAGGTATTGTTGATGATGCGGTTAAAAAATCGTGTGATGCTGTTGAAGCTGCATTGTCACAAAAGTTTTTAGATGTGATGAATAAGTTTAATGGTGCATAAATAAATAATGCGCGGTCTATACTTTGAATACATTGATATTTAAAGGAGGACTTGCTGTGCCTGTTCGTTACCGTTGCAGACATTGTGAAACAGAGATTGGTACACTACCATTTGATGCAGATGAAACGATTCGAAAGCTTCATCAATTTGAATTGGGAGAAGTAGATGATTACGTGGAAAAGGATGAACAAGGGCATACGACGGTGCACTGTATTTGTGAGCATTGTGAAGACTCATTACGTCAATTTCCAGATTATTACGCATTAAAAAAATGGTTGCAATAGAAGTGCGATATAGATGTTGTAAATACGGATTTGCGTTGTTGGCATAGCCTTAACGCAAAAAGGAGCTGTCTCTAATATTAGTTTAGGCAACTCCTTTTTCCTATTTATTACAAAGTACTGGAGCGCCTACGCTTTTCTAATATGTCTAGCTCCGGCGCCCAGCCCCTCGAGGTCGCTTCTGCCCCTCGGTCGAAAGCGAGAAAGATGCTTTCGATTCGGGTCATCCAGCGCATGTCGGGGCAAAACGGGGCGCCTACGCTTTTCTTATATGTCTAGCTCCGGCGCCCAGCCCCTCGAGGTCGCTTCTGCCCCTCGGTCGAAAGCGAGAAAGATGCTTTCGATTCAGGTCATCCAGCGCATGTCGGGGCAATCAGGGCGCCTGCGCTTTTCTAAGTAAAGGTTTTTGAAAGGAGGTTTTTACTATGAATATTTTCCATCAATTATTCTCGCAAGATAAACATATAAAAGCGTTGTTGCAACAAATAGCAACAACAGAAGCAAATGATCAGCAGCTGGTAACTGGCTTAACGGGTAGCGCGAGACCAGTGTTACTTCAAGCAATATATGAAGAAATCAAAAAACCGTTATATGTGCTTTCACCGAATTTATTACAAGCGCAAAAACTAGTAGATGATTTAACGTCACTTTTAGGAGAAGAGCTTGTTCACTATTATCCGGCGGATGAATTTATAGCGGCCAATATGGCTATTGCTTCACCTGAATTACGCGCACAGCGTATAACGACGTTAGCTCATTTAGCTAATAGAAAAAGTGGCATTTATATTATTCCTATTGCGGGTATGCGTAAAATGTTGACGCCCATTGAACAATGGAAATCAAATGTTTTACAAGCGAAAGTAGGAGAAGATATAGCGAGTGAAACATGGCTAACACAGCTAGTGGCCATGGGGTATAATCGTAGTCAAATGGTGACATCACCGGGTGAGTTTGCAATGCGCGGAGGTATTTTAGATATTTATCCGCCTTATGCAGAGTCACCTATTCGAATTGAATTATTCGATACGGAAATAGACTCAATTCGAACGTTTTCGGCAGATGATCAGCGATCTATTGATAAGCTACAGGAGATTTGTATTTTACCGGCATCTGAAATTATTTTAACGAAAGAAGCTCGTAGCTCTTTAGCGGAAAGACTAGAGACAGCCCTTTCGAAAAGTTTGAAAAAGGTAAAAAAACAAGAAATACAAGAGCTACTTTATCAAAATATTCAACATGATATCGCCTTGTTGAAAGAAGGTAATTTACCTGACTCAGTAACGAAATATGGCTCGTTATTATTTGAAGAAGAAACTTTTTTAGGGGATTATTTTGCTCAAGATGGCATCGTCTTCTTTGATGAATTAGGGCGTATACAAGAAGTGATGGATGCTTGGGAGCGTGAAGAAACAGAATGGTTTTTATCACTGATTGAAGAAGGGAAAATGCTTCATGATGTAAAGCCATCGTTTAAATTTAAAGAACTGCTATCGATGATTCGCCAGAAAAAAATATATTTAGCGCTCTTTACGCGAACATTTAACGGTATTCGTTTTTCTAAGACGACTAATTTTTCGTGTAAACCGATGCAACAGTTTCATGGACAAATCGCCTTACTGCAATCTGAGTTAGAACGTTGGGCACATGAAAAATTTACTGTGTTATTTACTGCTCAAGGTCAAGAGCGACTAATTGCCATACAGCGAATGTTAGAAGAATATAATATACACGCGCAATTAGGAATATCAGATAAACCAGGTGTATATTTAGTGGATACACAGTTGACTAGTGGTTTTGAATTGCCTTTACAAAAACTAGCTGTTGTAACGGATGATGAACTATTCAAGCAACAGATGAAGAAAAAGACTAGACCACAAAAGATGTCGAATGCTGAACGTATTAAGAGTTATTCAGAAATAAAGCCAGGAGATTATGTAGTACACGTACATCATGGTATTGGTAAATATATCGGTATTGAAACATTAGAAGTAGGTGGTACTCATAAGGACTACTTACACATTCGGTACAGAGCAGATGATAAGTTATATGTACCAGTTGATCAAATCGATCTAATACAAAAATACGTAGCATCAGAAGACAAAGAGCCGAAGTTACATAAGCTTGGTGGTACTGAATGGAAAAAGACGAAAGCTAAAGTATCTTCTGCAGTACAAGACATCGCAGACGATTTAATCAAGCTTTACGCCAAAAGAGAGGCTGAAAAAGGGTTTGCCTTCTCTGAGGATTCAGATGAAATGCGTGCTTTTGAAGAGTCATTCCCATATGAAGAAACCGAAGATCAACTCCGAACAATTATTGAGGTAAAGCGTGATATGGAACGTGAACGCCCAATGGATCGACTGGTATGTGGTGATGTGGGGTACGGAAAGACAGAAGTGGCCATTCGAGCAGCCTTTAAAGCAATTCAAGACGGCAAACAAGTCGCATTTTTAGTACCAACAACTATTTTGGCCCAGCAACATTATGAAACGATTCAGGCACGTTTCCAAGAGCATGCAATTAATGTGGGATTACTTAGTCGTTTCCGTTCGAAAAAGCAACAGGAAGAAACATTAAAAGGTCTTCGAACAGGTGTTATTGATATTGTCGTTGGCACACACCGTATTTTATCGAATGATGTTGCTTATCATGATTTAGGGTTACTCATTGTCGATGAAGAGCAACGTTTTGGTGTAACGCATAAAGAAAAAATTAAGCAGTTAAAAACGAATATTGATGTACTAACATTAACCGCAACGCCAATTCCGCGTACTTTGCATATGTCGATGGTAGGGGTTCGGGATTTATCGGTAATCGAAACGCCGCCACAAAATCGTTTCCCTGTACAAACATATGTAATGGAGCATAATGGTGCATTAGTCCGTGAAGCCATTGAGCGAGAAATGGCCAGAGGTGGGCAAACGTTCTATTTATATAATCGCGTTGAAGATATGGCAAGACGTGTAGAAGAAATTCAAATGCTAGTGCCAGATGCACGTATTAGCTATGCACACGGAAAAATGACTGAAACACAATTAGAAAAAGTCATCATGGCCTTTTTAGAAGGAGAATATGATGTACTTGTCACGACGACTATTATCGAAACAGGTGTTGATATTCCGAATGTCAATACACTCATCGTGCATGATGCAGATCGTATGGGCTTGTCACAGTTGTATCAATTACGCGGGCGCGTTGGGCGTTCCAACCGTGTGGCGTATGCATATTTCATGTATCAACGTGATAAAGTACTGACGGATGTCGCAGAACAACGCTTGCAAGCGATTAAAGAATTTACGGAGCTTGGTTCGGGCTTTAAAATTGCGATGCGTGATTTATCTATTCGTGGGGCCGGAAATTTACTGGGTGCACAGCAGCATGGCTTTATCGATTCTGTCGGCTTTGATTTATACTCTCAAATGCTTGAAGAGGCAATAGAAGAGCGACGTACAGGTGAGAAAGTGGAAGAAAAGCCAGAGGTCGAAATTATTCTGCATATAGATGCGTACATTCCGGATGCTTATATTCCAGACGGATATCAAAAAATACAAATGTACAAGCGCATTAAGTCCATGGAGCAAGAACAAGATTATCTGGAAATATTCGATGAGTTACAAGACCGTTTCGGGGATCTACCTGTAGAGACAGAGCGCTTATTGCGTATAGCACGTATAAAGACATGGGCATTTTCTGCCGGAGTAGTATCTATTAAGGAAAAACAAGGTATTATTTCCATTCAATTCTCTGAAGAAGGTACAGCACAAATAGATGGTGCCAAAATTGTTTCTGAATCGATGAAGTTTGAACGTGCAGTTGGTTTTAGTATGGATGGCACGAAGTTAATCGTGACAATTGATATGAAGCGCTGCGGAAATTACCTGCCATTTGATGTATTAGAAAATATGATGGCGATCATTGCTGAAGCAAAAAAATAATCCTGAAAAATGAGGCATCTGGAAAAATTAAAATTTCCAGATGCCTTTTTGAAGAGAAAGAATTTAATGTAGTGTTTGAGCAGTGTCTAGCTCTAGCGCATGTGCTTTTCTAGAGAATACGATCAAAAAATGTCCTTTTATTAGCCATACTATAATGTACACCGTTTATATAATTTAATCGTTGTAACAATTCTTCACGATCACGGTGCGCATTCCTTTGCTTTAAAAATACTCTTTCTGTTGTAGAAGATGTCGTTAATAAATCACGCAAACCTGATTCTTTTTCTAAATAACGTGTAAAAATGCCTTTTTTCACCTCAGTTACAACCTGTGCACGATTATTTATCTGTTTATAAAGGGATAAATGTGTACCAGCATAAAATTGACTTTGTTTATAGGCATCAGGTGTACGATCAATACTTGCTACTCTCACTAATAGCACCCCTTTTTATTTTTAATTTTCTGTTTTTTAAAAATTCGTGACGTTATATTTTTAAGAGAATAATTAGTAGGGAATACTATATTTTATGCGTGAAGCAGAGAGAAGATTACTTTTCGAGGTAATTTATGAAGAGGCTCTATAAAAAAGAAGCAACCTTTTGCATACTATTATTTTATTTATACTATTTGCATACATTTTGCCTTTTAACACCATACTACAAGAAAGTAGTTTTACTTCTTTGAAAGTGAGGCAGTTATAATGAAAGCAACAGGAATTGTTAGACGTATTGATGATTTAGGGCGTGTAGTTATCCCAAAAGAAATTCGCCGAACTATGCGAATTCGTGAAGGAGACCCGCTTGAAATTTACACAGATCGTGAAGGCGAGGTTATTTTAAAAAAATATTCTCCTATTAATGATTTAGGGGAATTTGCACAAGAATATGTCGAATCTATATATGAAACTTTTGGAACTCCTGCGTTATTAAGTGATCGTGATGAAGTGATTGCAGTAGCGGGAGTATCGAAAAAAGAATATGTGAATCGAAGGCTCTCTGTTTTTGCAGAAGACTGTCTGAAATCGCGTGGAGTGATAGTGGAAAAGATGGAGTCTTCTCTTGAAATTGTACCCGGTCAATTCGAGCAAGTGAAATCGTACTGTATTGTTCCGATATTGAGCAATGGTGATGTCATCGGTGCGATCTATTTATTTTCTAAAGCACATTTTATCGGCGAGGTTGAGCAAAAGTCTGCCGAAATGGGTGCGACCTTTTTAGCAAAACAAATGCAACATTAATAGGTGTTTTAGGCTATCTGGAATGTAAAATTTCTGGGTAGTCTTTTTGTTTGTGATGAATTACGGGTTCCCAAAAATAAGATTTTTGATGCGTTGTTTCTCCTTTTTTATGCAATGTGTTTTAGTGGTATACTGATGACATTGTATAAGTAAGGAAGGATTACATGATGTCTACAGAAAGTTATGGCATGAAAAAATATATGAAGGGCGCATTACTACTAACCGTAGCTGCGTTAATCGTTAAAATACTAAGCGCTGTATACCGTGTGCCTTTTCAAAACTTAGTCGGTGATGAAGGGTTTTACGTGTACCAGCAGGTGTATCCGTTTATTTCGTTTTTTGTTGTTTGGACTTCAGGTGGCTTTGCGGTTGCTATTTCGAAGGTGCTTGCAGATACATCAAATGAGGAGTTGAAACGGGCGATTGCACGTGTTATTTTTTCATTTTTAACTGTATTATCAATCATTTTCTTTAGCGTATTGTTTTTCGGCGCTACTACTTTAGCGTCACTCATGGGCGATAGTAAGCTCACACCACTTCTACAAACGGGTGCTTTTGTGACACTTTGTATGCCAACACTTGCCTTATTAAAGGGTGTCTTTCAATCGAAAGGGGTAATGGAGCCGGTAGCTTATGCACAAGTATTTGAACAACTTATTCGTGTAACAGTCATTTTAGCAGGTACAGTTGTTGTAATGGCAACGGCTCAATCCGTTTATGCTGCGGGGAATATGGCGATACTCGGTACGGTCATTGGGGAAATTGCGGGTGTACTTCTTTTAATTTTTTATATGCGCAAAAATACCTTATTACGTAGTTCGAAAATAGCCATTAAGAAATGGCCAATTATAAAAGAAGTGACCCTTTTTAGCATAAGTGTTAGTTTAAGTAGTTTAATGTTACTGGCCTTTCAATTAGTCGATTCATTTACTGTATATACGATGCTCGTTGAAAATGGAATGGAAAAGGCCGAGGCAATGGTACAAAAAGGTATTTACGATCGAGGGCAACCGTTAGTGCAGCTAGGGATTGTCATAGCTTCTTCTTTATCACTCGTTATAGTGCCATTAATTGCTCATAAAGCCAAATCCTATGGTCGTGGTGCTGTCCCATTTATCCAATTAACCTATCGAACAACCATTTTATTCGGTGTAGCTGCAGCACTCGGGTTAGTTATTGTGATGCCTTATGTCAACGAAATGCTATTTACATCTCAAGAATTATCAAATGTATTAAGGCTATTTGTCGTTCAAATTATCCCGTTGTCTATTATCTTAACTTTTACAGCAATTTTACAAGGGTATAGTAAACTAAAGGTACCTGCCCTATTTGTACTAATAGGATTTGGTTTAAAATGGTTAGGTAATATACTATTTATTCCAAGCATAGGTGTTATGGGTGTTGCGGTAGCTAGTAATATGGGTTTGTTTGTTAGCGCTATTTTATTAATAGTATATGTAAAGCGCATTGTAAACCTGACGTTAGCACCGTTTACTTTTTATAAGAATGTGACACTTGCAAGTATCGCAATGGTGCTTACTGTACGTATTGCGGAGCTACTAGTAGAGATTGTACTGAGTCCTTATATCGACGGACGTACCTATGCTGCGAGTATGAGCTTCGTGTTAATTATAGTAGGTGCTGCTACATTTATGACGATTGTCGCAAAAAAGCGCGTTTTAAAAGAAAAAGAATGGTTTTTAATACCATTTGGGCGAAGAATGGCGCTATATCAATTATGGTTGAAGAAAGAAAGTAGGAAGAAAAATGCATGAATTAACAGTCATTGGCCTGGGGGCGGCAGATTTTGATCAGCTGCAAATGGGCGTTTATAAAAAATTAAAATCAGCAACAAAATTATATGTTCGGACAATCGATCACCCTGTACTTGCTGATTTAGCAGCTGAAGGGGTTCGTTTTTTAAGCTTTGATCATATTTATGAAAAACATGATACGTTTCAGCCTGTTTACGAAGAAATTGCAAACAGTTTAATAGACGCTGTCGAGCTGGAGCCTATTATGTATGCAGTGCCAGGTCATCCTCTTGTAGCGGAGCAAACGGTGCAGCATTTAATTACTGCATCACGAGAAGGGAAAATAAAGTTGCGGATAGAAGGAGGGCAAAGCTTCCTGGATCCAATCTTTGGGGCATTAAAAATTGATCCAATTGAAGGCTTCCAGCTACTTGATGGGACAAATATGTCGGTGCATGATATGAATATGCGCCAACACATTTTAATAGCGCAAGTTTATGATTCGTTTAGTGCATCGGAAGTAAAGTTAACGTTAATGGAAAAATATCGAGATGATTATCCGATAACGATTGTCACAGCTGCCGGTTCTTCACAAGAAAAGCTAGTAACAGTCCCTCTATATGAGTTGGACCGAGTGGCTGAAATAAACAATTTAACAACGGTTTATGTACCACCTGTTGAATCTGATGAGGAGGCGCTTCGTGATTGGACGACTTTCCGACGCATTATTGCAACATTGCGCGGACCAAATGGCTGCCCTTGGGATCAAAAACAAACACATGAATCATTAAAAAAATATTTATTAGAAGAAGCACACGAATTTTTAGCCGCAGTAGATGCGGAAGATGATTTTGCCATGATAGAGGAGCTAGGGGACGTTTTATTACAAGTATTCCTGCATGCTCAAATTGGTGAGGATAATGGTTATTTTAATTTAGAAGAAGTGTTAGCATCTATTAGCGAGAAAATGATCCGTCGTCACCCACATGTATTCGGTGATGTGACAGTAGAGGATGCGGATGGAGTTATAACGAACTGGGAAGCAATAAAACGCGAAGAAAAGGGGGAAGTAGAAGGTGGGCTGTTGACATCTGAATATCGTCCAACTTCGGTGCTACAAACAGCTTATAATTATCAGAAGAAAGCAGCTACGGTCGGTTTCGATTGGCCACATGTAAGTGAAGCTTGGGAAAAGTTTGAAGAAGAGTGGCAAGAATTCCGCCAAGAAATAACGAACGGATCTGATCGTTCACGAGTAGACGAATTTGGAGATGTATTATTTACACTCATTAATATTGCACGTTTTTATAAAATTTCTCCAGAGGAAGCTATGTTACATGCCAATGAAAAATTTGCTCGTCGCTTTGGTTATGTCGAACAGCAGGTCAGAAATAGTGGCAAAACATTTAACGATTTTACATTAGATGAGTTAGATGCCTTCTGGAATGAGGCAAAAAAACAAGAAAAGGGAGAATAACTGATGCGATTAGACAAATTTTTAAAAGTATCAAGACTTATAAAACGCCGTACATTAGCAAAAGAAGTTGCAGTACAAGGTCGTATTACGATTAACGGAAAAGTGGCAAAAGCAAGTAGTACTGTAAAAGTTGGAGATGAACTAGCCATTCGCTTTGGGCAAAAAATTGTGACAGCTCGTGTAGAACAACTACAAGAAAATGTCCGTAAAGAAGATGCGGCAAATATGTTTACAATCGTAAAAGAAGAACGATTAGAGAAAATCGAGCCTGAATTTATTGATGATGAAGAGTAAATTTTTGAAGCATGACAAATTAGTTGTCATGCTTTTTTTGTTTGCTGCATAAAGTGAACCAGAGTGTAGGAGGAAGGAGATGGACATGACTTTGCATCAAGAAAGTAATCGTTATACAATTCCGTCAGGAGATCATTTAGTTTCAATTCGAAATCGAAAAAGAATGGACATGACATCAGTAAAGGCAATTGAACGTTTTGACCAAGAAGAATTTTTCATTCAAACTTCACAGGGATATCTGCTTATTCGAGGCGAGGAATTGCGCATTGTACATTTAGATGTGGACAAGGGGCTCCTCACACTTGAAGGCAATGTAAAGCTGATGCAGTATGATGAAGAAGATAGTTCATCTAAAGGCTTTATCCAGAAACTGTTCGGATGACGATTTCAGCGCAATTAATGAGCGCAGTCGTAATGGTGTTAAGCGGCATATTTGTCGGCTGTGTTATTGATTGCGCTCGAACAATCATTCATGCGTTACCGAAAAAGCTTTGGCTCCTGAAAATAAAACCGGTTTTAGAAATAATGGTTTGGATTTTTTTAGGTTTTTGTACATTTTATTTTTTGTATTTAATAAAGGGTGGCCAGTGGCGGGCAGTTGATCCCATTTTTCAGCTTGTGGGGATTGCTTCATACGAGATTTTCTTTGCTCGGTTTTTCCGTTTCATTGGACGAGTATTTATTTTTATATGTATAAAGCCCATTGTATTGATTGTGCACTTTTTATTCAGCATCGTGCGACTTCTATTTCGTTTTTGTATGAATACCATTAAATTTTTACTTACACCATTCATAAAATTGTACGATGTAATTAGTAGAATGCACTTTAAAAAACAGTAGAATAAAAGTATAATATTGGTACTAATGATTGTGAGGTGAACGGAATGGCTAAGCGTCACACACAGGGCGAAAAAAATAGTAACAATGTACGGACTTTAGAAAATGACTATGTCCGTTCCAATGCAAATAATGTAATGGGAAAACGATCAAAACAACAAATAATCCGCCGTAATCGTAGAATATTCGCGTTCTTTATAATGGCTAGTGTAACAATCATCGTGTTATCAACGATGGTGATGAAACAAAATGAACGACTAGCTGAGAAAGAACAGCAAAAAGCGAAAGTAGTAGCAGAACTAGAAGACGCAAAAGAGATACAAGAAACGCTCAACTTGCAAATTGCGAAGCTAGAAGATGACGACTATATTGCAAAGCTAGCTCGTAAAGAATATTTCTTATCGGAAGAAGGGGAAATTATTTTTACTATTCCGAGTGAAGATAAATCAAAAGATGAGCAAGAGAATTAACAAAAAAAGGCGAATCCACAACAAAAAGGATTAGCCTTTTTTGGTGCAATTTCAAAAAAAAGGTACTTATATACACGTATATTAATGAAGTGTGTTGTTGACACTGTTATGATGTTAGCTATAATAGAAGAGAAACTTAAATAAAAAGTTTTATTATACTTGAATATATGACTTTAAAGTCGCTTAATTTTTAAGGAGGAGCATTTTTTTTATGTCAATTGAAGTAGGCAGCAAAGTACAAGGGAAAGTAACAGGCATCACAAATTTTGGAGCATTCGTTGAGCTGCCAGATGGCAAAACGGGTTTAGTTCACATTAGTGAAGTGGCAGACAACTATGTAAAAGACATCAATGAACATCTTAAAGTTGGGGATGAAGTTGAAGTAAAAGTGATGAATGTTGAAGCGGATGGTAAGATTGGTCTTTCAATCCGTAAAGCAAAGCCTCAACCAGAGCGACCAGAGCGTCCTCAACGTCCACGTCGCGATAATCGTTCAAACGAGCGTAATGATCGTCAATCGAAAGAAAACTTCGAGCAAAAAATGGCACGTTTCTTAAAAGATAGTGACGAGCGTCTTTCAACTTTAAAACGTGCAACTGAATCTAAACGCGGCGGCCGTGGAGCTAGAAGAGGTTAGTTTACTGGCTGTTTTCAGGCGTAGAAAAAGTGTAATATAGATCGTATTTTACAAAGGGTGACTGGAAAGTTATAGCTTTCTGGTCACCCTTTCGCTCGTCATTAAATGAGTTTTTAGCACTTCTTCAGAAAAGTATTCATTTATTTTTTATTAGACTCTTTATCCTCATGATTATCTTGCTTGAGTAAAAGGCGAATAAGCGAAATAAAGCCAATAATCCCACCAATTAATCCTACTAAAATCATTAAAATCTGAATGTAAATATGTAAATTGATCAGTAGTACACCACCGATAATGAGTAGCATACTCAATGTGCAAAGAAACATTAAGTAAGTAAAGTTTTGAGTCACGATAGGTAAGCCTCCGATTTGCTATATATGTGTTTATTATAAAACACTGTACTCATAAATCCACCATTCTGTATGTAAAATACTGTAAAGTGATTTTGGCTTTCGATGAAGCCAATAAAAAAACCAGTATAGTTCATGAAAGAACTATACTGGTTTTAAGTATGACCCGTACGGGATTCGAACCCGTGTTACCGCCGTGAAAGGGCGGTGTCTTAACCACTTGACCAACGGGCCGTTGGTGGCGGCAGAGGGGATCGAACCCCCGACCTTACGGGTATGAACCGTACGCTCTAGCCAGCTGAGCTACGCCGCCAAAATTAACAACAAAATCTATAATACAAGCGAATAAGAGCTCTGTCAACAGTAAAAAAACAAAAAAGTGATAAAATCCGCTCAAATTTACATTTACACTGAAAATCAGTGTATTAGGAGCGGTAGTTTAAATCAAAAAATAACAAAATGCAGAACTTAATAGAAAAACATCTATTAATTCGTCGAAACATTTTTTCTTTTTCACTATATGAATAGACAAATTTTACAGTTGTACTTTTATATAATGACGAAAAAGATAGAGGAGATGACTGCATGACTCGTATAGAAATAATGGAGACCCCTTCTACTTGGCAAACGACAAAAGATCATTTGAAGCGAAAAAAAGTCGTCTACAGTTTACAAGTAGCCTTTTTCTTGCTCGCTTATTTTTTTGCACAGGCTGTATTTTTTGAGGCTACTTTGCCATTTTTATTACCATTTTGGGCCATTGTTAGGCTACGTTACGATAATATGCGCTCTGCTGTTATAATAGGTGGCGTATTAGGAGCATTATCGTTTGGACTCGGACAAGCTGTCATATTATGCTTAGAGCTTATTGTGTTTGAGTTGTTTTGTCGTTTTCGGTTTTATAAAATGCCAGCAGCACTTGCAGTAGGTGCATCTATCTTGTTCGTACAATTAGTATGGCAAACGATTTCCTACGGTAGTATTCCGCCATTTCTTGTAAATCTTTATGTGGGCTATGAAGTATTTTTAGCCATATTAATGACGTTGTTTATGCAGTTGTTTTTTATAAGGCCTCACCGTTTTTGGCAGGCTGATTGGTCATATGAGCGAATTGGTGCTGGATTTGTTGTATTAGCTGCTTTGTTAGGCGGCATGCAAGCATTTACTGTGTATTCATTTGCCCTGCCTATTTTTATGCTTCATCTTGTTATATGTGTAGCGGCGAGAGTAGGTGGTGTACCGATAGCTGCCATGACCGCAACGATTGTCGGTACATTAATTGGCATAGCGGAATTATCATTTACAGGAATGCTAGCTCTCTATGCAGTAACAGGGGTTGTAGCTGGAAGTTTTGTGAGGTTAGGTCGAATTGGAATTGCTCTAAGTAGTATCGTACCTAGTATGTTATTTTTCTTTTATGATGCAACATTACCGCTAGATATGGTTTACTTTTTTTCTATTATAATGGCAACAACTGTCTTTTTAGTACTGCCAGAAAAAATATTTTCTTCATTGCATAATTTATTTTATCCTAAACGTGATGAAATATTGTTAAAAAGGCAAGAATGGATGACAGAGCATGCAACTGAAAATTTAACGCAATTTCAGCAATTTGTAGACTTTATGAAAGAACTTGTTTTTGATCGTTTTACAAATGATACGGTACAAACTAGAAAAATTGAGCCATTAGCAACTTGTATGAGCTGTTTCCGCTACGATCGTTGTTGGGCAAATGATGAAATGGCTTCTACAATTGAAACGTGGTTAACTGCAAAAACAGGGCCAAAATCGGCCGAATTGCTGCGAGCTGGAGAACGAGTAAAAGAAAAATGTGTCAAGTCCTCAAAGTTATTAGAAGAGATGGAGTTGCAGCTTTATCAAGAGCAAATGAACGGGCAATTTTATCACGGAAAAAAGATGATAGCGTTACAATTACGTGATTTAAGTCGTCATTTAGAATTATTAATTACTGAAATCAAAGAAGATGCTCTTTCCTTCCAATCGGTTGAAGAGGAGTTAATGATCGAGTTAAAGCGAGCATATGTACCTTGCTTCCAACTGGATATTTTGCATAATAAGCCGGGAGAGCGAGAAATAATATGCTTACTTACACCGAAAAGTAGTAGTGAATATGAAATGCTACAGCTTTGTGAGCGATTAATGTTACCGATTTTTTATGAGCTATGGCAGGAGCCGCTCTTTGTTGATCACTATGAAATGAAACAAGAACCGTTTGTGCATATGAAAGTTCTTTTCCGTTCGGCTGTTCGATACGAGCTTGTTTATAATAGCTATAGTCAGGCAAAGGGACTAGCACCTACTTCAGGTGATTCACATGCTATATTCCCTTTGCATGCTGGTTTAACGGCCATTATGCTTTCAGATGGTATGGGGCAAAATAAAGAAGCACAGCGAGAAAGTAGACGACTCATTCGTATGATGCGTGAATGCTTGCACTATAATATGAATCCTGAAACGGCTATGCACACAATGCATTATGTGATGTCACTAAAAAGGGATGTCGATATGTATGCAACGATTGATTTTGCGCTTGTTGATTTACAAACAGGAACCTTGTGGTCATGGAAGGCTGGAGGAATGTCAACGTATATCATACGAGGGGAAACTGTCATGAAAATTGATGGGGTAAGTGCTCCTGTCGGCTTTATGCCTCAATTTTCCGTGGAAACACAAAAAATTAAATTACGTGCAGATGATGCGATATTTATGGTATCGGATGGACTATTTTCGAGTACAGTGAATTGGGATGAGCAGGAAACTTATTTTCTTGATTTATTAAAAAATCGAATTGCAGATAAAATGCCGATAGATGTGTTATTGTATGATGTAATGGAGCAATATAAACGTAAGTATACAATAGAAGATGATTGTACAATGATAGGCTTTTTTATGAAGCATGTTATTCCGCAGTGGACATCTGTAACAATGAAATAATGGAGGTGGGAAGGTGGAACCATTTGAAAAACGTGTCGTACGTTTTATTAAACAGCAGCAACTAATAGTAGCAGGAGACCGTCTTCTCATCGCTTGTTCTGGTGGCGTTGACTCGATGGCGCTTCTGCATTTTTTTGATGCTGTTAAAGAGTTCTTGCAAATTGATATTGCTGTAGCACATGTTGACCATATGCTGCGTGGTGAAGTATCTGCGCAGGACCGAGCGTTTGTTGAAAAGTTTTGTAAAGAGCGGGGGATAACAATTTACAGTACAGCTATCCCAATTCCTACAATATTGGAGCAGGAGGGAGGGAACTCCCAGGCCATCTGCCGCAGAGAACGCTATCAATTTTTTGATGAAGTGATGAATAAAGAGCAGTATACAAAACTTGTGACAGCACATCATGCAGACGATCAATTGGAAACGATGCTAATGGCACTTACTAAAGCGGCGACGATTAACGGAATTCAAGGAATGCGTCCGAGTAGAATTTTTTCACAAAATACGATAATTCGTCCATTTTTATTGGTTACAAAACGGGAAATAGGGGAATATTTAGAACGTAAAGGCGGTTTCTATCGTGAAGATGCTAGCAATGCGAAAGATACTTATACCCGAAATCGTTTTCGCCATCATGTTATTCCACTTTTGGTTGAAGAAAATAAGCACGTTGCTATTCACGCATCGCAATTATCGACTCAATTACAGCAAGATAATGATTACTTAATGGAGCTCGCTCATCAAGCTTTTCACCGTATCGTGACGAAAAAAGGTGAAAATTTATATGAAGTGGAAATACATGCATATCAAAACGAACCCGTGGCTTTACAAAAAAGGCTCATTTTAATACTATTAAACTATATTTATAACAATGTAAGCACACTTCATAGTCAGTCATTACTTTCATCTATTTTTACCTTATTTATGACGGAAAATGGCAGCGCAACAATTCATTTACCCGCTCAGTTTATTGCGAGACGGGAGTATGGTATCGTCACATTTGGTCCTGCGCAGTCCGTTTCAGTACAAGCACCTTACATACTTGTCCAAAATAAATGGCAGAAGTTTGCGGATTTTGATCTATTCATCGGGCCTAGTGATCAGCAGCTAGACGGAGATTGCTACTACTTCAGTTCAAGTGAGGTGAAATTTCCGCTAACGATTCGTACGAGAAAACAAGGAGATCGTATTCATCTTGTAGGAATGGAGCATGCCAAGCGATTGTCACGACTATTTATCGATGACAAAATTCCACTAGAGAAGCGTGATAGATGGCCGCTACTTGTGGATAGTGATGACACTATTTTGGCTATACTCGGTGTGCGTGTAAATAACCAATTTTCTAAGCAGCGGCGTGCGGATGATGACTATATGCTCATTACGCGTTTAACTGAATAGAGCGTCTCAACAATTAAGGAGGAATCGATGATGATTCAACAAGACATTGAAAAAATTATGATTACGGAAGAGCAAATTCAAGAGCGTATTCGAGAGCTAGGGGCACAACTTACTGCTGAATATGACAATAAATTTCCGTTAGCCATTGGTGTTTTAAAAGGTGCGATGCCATTTATGACGGACCTGATGAAGCGTTTTGATTCTTACGTAGAAGTTGACTTTATGGATGTTTCAAGCTATGGTAATGCAACTGTATCGTCTGGTGAAGTAAAAATATTAAAGGATTTAAATACAAGTGTAGAAGGTCGCGATGTCATTATTATCGAAGACATTATTGATAGTGGTTTAACTTTGAGCTACCTTGTAGATTTATTCAAATATCGTAAAGCGAATTCGATTAAAATTGTTACGCTTTTAGATAAGCCATCTGGCCGTAAAGTAGATTTAAATGCAGATATTGTAGGTTTCCAAGTGCCAGATGGATTTGTAGTTGGTTATGGTTTAGATTATGCAGAAAAATATCGTAATTTACCTTACATCGGTATTTTAAAGCGAGAAGTGTATTCTTTTTAAGTGTTTTGTGTAACGATTTGGACATAAATCTAGATGAATACAATTTACTTAGTGCTTTTCGTTGTATGAAAAAATGAACGTATGTTAAGATTTTACTTATAGTTTTTCTGTTATGTTGTGAGGAGGCTGGGGATGAATCGAATATTTCGATACACCATATTTTACTTATTAATTTTTCTCGTGATTATCGGGATTTTTGGTACATTTAATGGTGGCAATCAAGCTGTTGAAGAGTTAGATTATTATACGTTTTTTGAACAATTAGACGCGGGCAAAGTGGAAAGTGTGACACTACAGCCAGATAAAGGCGTTTATGTTGTAAAAGGTAAGTTTAAAGGAGCAGAGGATGGTAAAACATTCACAGTGAACTTGCCTCAAAACAATCAAGCTGCATTGGATCGGGTTATCAATATCCAAGATAACTATCCAACAGTAAAGTTTGAAAAAGCTCCTGAAACAAGTGGCTGGGTAAGCTTCTTTACGGGCATAATCCCATTCATTATCATTATCATTTTATTCTTCTTCCTATTGAGTCAATCTCAAGGTGGGGGCAATAAAGTGATGAACTTTGGTAAATCCAAAGCTAAACTGTATGATCAAGAAAAGAAAAAAGTGCGCTTCAATGATGTGGCTGGTGCTGATGAAGAAAAAGCAGAGCTCGTTGAAGTAGTTGATTTCTTAAAAGATCACCGCAAGTTTACTGAAATTGGAGCACGTATTCCAAAAGGTATTTTACTTGTTGGTCCTCCGGGTACTGGTAAAACATTACTGGCACGTGCAGTTGCAGGTGAGGCAGGCGTTCCATTCTTCTCGATTTCAGGTTCTGACTTCGTAGAAATGTTCGTCGGTGTCGGTGCATCTCGTGTACGTGATTTATTCGAAAATGCGAAGAAAAACGCCCCATGTATTATCTTTATTGATGAGATTGATGCGGTAGGTCGTCAACGTGGCGCTGGTCTTGGTGGCGGTCACGATGAGCGTGAGCAAACATTAAACCAATTACTAGTTGAAATGGATGGATTCGGTGCAAACGAAGGGATTATTATTATCGCTGCAACAAACCGCCCAGATATTCTAGATAAAGCGTTATTACGTCCAGGTCGTTTTGACCGTCAAATTACAGTAGGGCATCCTGATGTAAAAGGACGCGAAGCTATTCTGAAAGTCCATGCTCGTAACAAACCGCTAGCTGATTCAGTTGATTTAGCAGCAGTGGCACAACGTACACCGGGCTTCTCGGGTGCGGATCTTGAAAACTTATTAAACGAAGCGGCACTTGTTGCTGCCCGTAAAAGTAAAAAAACAATTAACATGGCAGATATTGATGAAGCTTCTGACCGCGTTATTGCAGGTCCTGCAAAAGCGAGTCGCGTGTACTCGGCAAAAGAGAAGAAACTTGTTGCTTTCCACGAAGCAGGTCACGTTGTTGTTGGCTTAGAGCTGGATGAAGCAGATACAGTACACAAAGTAACAATTGTACCTCGTGGTCAAGCGGGGGGCTATGCCATTATGTTACCGAAGGAAGAGCGCTTCTTCACGACAAAGCAAGAGCTATTAGATCGTATTGCGGGTCTACTTGGTGGTCGTGTAGCGGAAGAAATCGTTCTTGGTGAAGTTTCAACAGGAGCACATAATGACTTCCAAAAAGTAACGAGCATTGCACGTGCGATGGTAACTGAATACGGAATGAGTGAAAATCTTGGTGCCGTACAATATGGTTCTAGCCAAGGTGGCAATGTATTCTTAGGCCGAGATTTTAACTCGGATCAAAATTACTCAGATTCTATTGCATATGAAATTGACAAGGAAATTCAAAGCATTGTCGATGCACAATATGAACGTACTAAACGTATATTAACTGAGAAACGTGATCTATTAGATTTAATTGCTAATACTTTAATGGAGAAAGAAACATTAAATGCGCAAGAAATCGAACATTTACGTGATCACGGGAAATTGCCAATCGAGTCGAATGATCAAGTTGATGAAGAAGCCGAAGAGACAATTAGTATTAAACCGGTTATTGAAACTGCAGGTTCTTCAACGATTAATGAAGAAGTAATTGGTCAAAAGTCGACACCAACGACTGGTGACTTACCAAAAGAAGATGCACCTTCAGAAGGTCCAACAGGATTAGACGAAGGCCGTAAATAAGCTAAAGGGGGTGTCCAGAAAGTAAACATACTTTCCGGACACCCCCTTCGCTCGTTGATATGCATTCCTCATCATATTACCGTTTGATGGTCTATTAAAATGCCTTAGTCTATCGATAAAGCGTTTGTATTAAAGTCTTTTAGAAAGTCTTTTTAGTATAAATTTCGGAGTTCGAGTAATGTCTAACTCCAGCGCCAGCCACTCGAAAGTGAGGAAGAGGCTTTCGAGTGAGGTTCTCCGGAGCTTGTCGGGGCTAAACAAAGGGCGTGAGTTTTTGTTATTAGTAGACGTATGCTCCATATGGTATTATTTTGTACATGTATACAGAAGTGAGTAGGTGTGAGTTTGATGATTTTAGTAATGGATGCAGGGAATTCAAACATTATTCTTGGCGTGTATGATAACGATCAACTGGTTTACAATTGGCGTATGGAAACGGATCGGCATAAAACGGGTGATGAGTATGCTATGCTAGTCAAAGCATTTTTTAGTCATGAAGGAATTACATTTGAGCAAATCGAAGGTGTTATTATATCTTCGGTTGTACCACCTATCATGTTTGAACTCCAAACGATGATAGAAAAATATTTTCATGTTAAGCCACTTATTGTCGGTCCGGGTGTAAAAACAGGACTTAATATTAAATATGAAAATCCACGTGAAGTCGGTGCTGACCGTATCGTTAATGCGACATCCGCACTAGCGCAATACGGTGGAGAAGGACGCCCGTTAATTATAGTTGACTTTGGAACAGCAATTACGTACTGTTATTTAAATGAAAAAGGTGATTATATGGGCGGGGTTATAGCACCTGGTATAGCGATTTCAACGGAAGCCCTTTTTACACGCGCCTCCAAACTACCGCGTATTGAAATTGCACGTCCAACTCAAATTGTTGGGAAAAATACGGTGATGGCTATGCAATCGGGCATTTTTTATGGATTTATTGGCCAAGTAGAAGGTATAGTAAGCCGAATAAAACAGCAAAGTAAAATCGAGCCGCTTGTGATTGCGACAGGAAGCCTAGCTAACTTAATCGCAAACGAAACACAAATGATTGATGTGGTCGATCAGTTTTTAACATTAAAGGGTTTACACATCATATATAAACGTAATCAATAGAAAAGAGGATATAGTAATATGACAGATTATTTAGTAAGAGCCATTGGATATAACGGACAAGTGCGAGCATTTGCTGCACGAACAACAGAGACAGTAGGAGAAGCGCAGCGTCGCCATCAGACATGGCCTATCGTATCAGCAGCACTCGGTCGTTCCATGACGGCTGCAGTTATGATGGGAGCTATGCTCAAGGGAGAAGATAAATTAACGGTAAAAATTGAAGGTAACGGTCCGATTGGTCCAATGATTATCGATGCCGATGCTAAAGGTGATGTGCGCGGTTACGTTACAAATGGTCAAGTCCATTTTGATTTAAATGAGCAAGGGAAATTAGATGTACGCCGTGCAGTCGGTACAGAAGGTATGTTAACGATTGTAAAAGACTTAGGCTTACGTGATATGTTCTCTGGACAAACACCGATTGTATCGGGCGAAATTGCAGAAGACTTTACTTATTATTTTGCTACGAGCGAACAGGTGCCTTCATCAGTAGGATTAGGTGTACTCGTGAATCCCGATAACACGATTTTAGCTGCTGGTGGATTTATTCTTCAATTAATGCCTGGTTGTGAGGATGAAACAATTGATGCGATAGAGGCACATCTGGCGACAATTGAACCTGTTTCAAAAATGATTGAGAAAGGTTTCACACCTGAACAAATTTTAGAAGCAGTATTAGGTGAAGGAAATGTTCAAATTTTAGATACAATGCCAGTGCAATTTAAATGTCAATGCTCAAAAGATCGTTTTGGTGCTGCGATTATTGGGTTAGGTGTAGAAGAAATTCAAGAAATGATTGAGCAAGATGGTGCAGCTGAAGCACAATGTCATTTCTGCTTAGAGACATATGATTTCAGTAAAGAGGAACTTGAAGGGTTCATAAATGAAATCCAATCGTAATTTTCACACAGCACCACAACCAAAAACGCCCATAACACAGCGCCGTTTAAAAACAAAACCTGTTCTTATATTACTCGCCATACTGCTTGCGGGAAATTTATTTTGGTTTGTCCTATGGTTAATACCGTCAAAAGATACTACAGGTAGCGACGAAGTAGTCGCTACTGTAGATGGCGAAAAAATTACTCGTCAGCAATGGTTAAGTGCAATGGAAAGTCGCTACGGTAAAGAAACGCTACAAAATTTAGTCAATGAAGCGGTAATGGAGAAAGCGGCTTCCCAATATAAAATAAAAGTAACAGATGAGGAAATTGACTTAGAATTAGCTTTATTACGTTCAGCACAAGATATTAATGATACAACGATGCAAAATTTATCGGATAAAGAGCTGCGTCAAAAAATTCGCGCTCAATTAATATTAGAAAAAGTGCTGGCAAAAGATGTAGTTGTAAAAGATGAGGCAATCGAAAGCTATTATAAAGAAAATCAATCCCTTTATAATATTCCAACTGCATACCGTACAAAGATTATTGTGACAGCATCGGAGAAAGATGCTGAAAATACGTTAAAAGAAATAAAAAATGGTTCCGATTTCTCAACATTAGCACGAGAACGATCTTTACATAGTGCATCAGCAAGTCTAGGTGGAGACATTGGTTTTGTTACAACCGATCAATCCAATATAGATGCTGCGATTTCTAAGGCAGTTCAAAATGTAAAGGTACAAGAAGTGAGTGATCCATTCGTATTAAGTGATGGTCGTTACGGAATCATCTATGTAGACGAAGTGTTAGAAGGTCAGTCATTTACGTATGAAGATGTAAAAGGTCATATTGAAAGAGAATTAGCGATGGAACAAATACCATCAAACGTTGCTCCTGAGAACTTTTGGCGAGATTTTAATGTAACATGGTTTTATGGTCAATAATCAAATAGTTTAGTGGAGGTGTTCTGAAGTGAAAAAATTCAGCCACCTCCGTTTTTTTAGGTTAAGTAATATTCTGAAAATTAATGTTCGACAATGGGGAAATTTCATTGACAACAAGTATTACCAATTGGTAACATAAGAAGTAAGTAAAACATATAAACATAGTAGGGATTAAGAGAGGATGGGTATGATGAGTAAAATTGCTAATTCAGTTGCCGATTTAGTTGGTCGTACACCGATTGTTAAATTAAATAATGCAACAGCTGAAAACGAAGGTACCGTTTATGTGAAATTAGAGTACTTTAACCCTGGAAGCTCTGTAAAAGACCGTCTAGCTTTAGCAATGATTGAAGCGGCTGAGCAAGATGGTACATTACAACCAGGAGGCACGATTATTGAGCCGACAAGTGGAAATACAGGTATTGGTCTAGCGATGATTGCGGCTGCCAAAGGCTATAAAGCGATCCTAGTAATGCCTGAAACAATGAGCTTAGAGCGTCGTAATTTACTGCGTGCCTATGGGGCGGATTTAGTTTTAACACCTGGTCCAGAAGGGATGAAAGGTGCCATTGCTAAAGCAGAAGAGTTAGCAAAAGAACATGGCTACTTCCTACCACAGCAATTCGAAAATGCAGCCAACGCGGAAATTCACCGTTTAACGACAGGTCCAGAAATTGTTGAAGCATTTGACGGTTTAAAACTGGATGCATTTGTTGCTGGTATTGGAACAGGCGGAACCATTACAGGAGCAGGCGAAGTATTAAAAGAGAAATATCCAGAAATTGAAATTATTGCGGTAGAGCCTAAAGATTCACCTGTTCTTTCAGGTGGAAACCCTGGTCCTCATAAAATTCAAGGGATTGGCGCAGGTTTCGTACCAAAAGTATTAAATACAGAAATCTATACGTCTATATTCCCTGTAGAAAATGAAACAGCATTTGAAGTAGCTCGTAAAGTGGCTCGTGAAGAAGGAATTTTATGCGGAATTTCTTCAGGTGCTGCCATTCATGCAGCTATTGAAACTGCGAAACGTTTAGGTGCCGGATCAAACGTACTTGCCATCGTACCATCAAACGGTGAGCGCTACTTATCAACACCACTTTATCAATTTGAAGACTAATTTATCTAACGAGGCTGTCCTGTAAGTCATATCACTTACAGAGCAGCCTTGTTTTTATTACATATCTCGTTATAAAATTTGGTTCATTGGCTTTCAGATGCATTCTTTTTTTATTCGCTTTATTCGTTCGTTTCGAGTTTAATAGTAAAAAAGGAGTGTGATTGTATGGGAAAGCTTGAAACATATACTTTTTCAATGACGAAAGATGAATTTTTCTATAGTTATAAAGAACAGACAAAAGATCAGGAATGTCATGTCTTTTTAGAAAGTGGTCGGGGTGGACGCTATTCTATTGCAGCGTGGCATCCATTTGCAACTGCATTTTCACAAGATGCAGGTTTACAAATTGAATTACAAGATGGATTTGAGTGGCAGGAAGGAGAGCCTCTTCAGTTATTAGAAAAATTTTTACTTCGCTATGAAACAGAACGAGATTTTCAATTGCCGGAGTTCCAAGGTGGTGCGATCGGCTTTATTTCTTATGATTATGCTCGCCGAATAGAAAAACTCCCAACAATTGCTATCGATGATCTACAAGTACCGGATATTTATTTTTATTTATTTAATTATTGGGCAGTATTGGATGATGAAACGAATGTAGTGACATTAATGAAGCGTGAAGAAAGTGATATTCATTTACATGAGTGGGCATTACACTGGCAGGCAGCCGCAAGACGTGGCATAGAAAGACGTAAGTTCCAAGCTGGTACTGCTATAGAGGTGAAAAATGATGAAAGTAAACTATTGGTTTCTTTTTTAGGGGATGATTTTGAAGAGGCGGTACGAAAAATCCAACAATACATTGCCCAAGGGGATGTGTTCCAAGTCAATTTATCAACCCGCCAAGCGAAGTCGTTGCAAGCGCCTCCTATAACCGTATATGAAGCCGTCCGTTCATTTAATCCATCACCCTATATGGCTTTTATTTCAGCACCCGATTTTGCAGTTGTTAGTGGTTCGCCTGAATTACTAATAAAGAAAAAAGGGAATGTATTATCGACTCGACCGATTGCAGGGACACGCCCTAGGGGGAATTCTGAATTAGATGATATGAGGCTAGCGAATGAATTAATAGAAAACGAAAAGGAACGGGCAGAACATGTCATGCTCGTTGATTTAGAGCGTAATGATTTAGGTAAAGTAAGTCAGTACGGAACAGTTGAAGTGGATGAGTTTATGGTGATTGAACGTTACTCTCATGTCATGCATATTGTCTCCAATGTGCGAGGTGAACTAGCACCTGACAAAACAAATGCAGATGTCATTCGTGCGATGTTCCCTGGAGGTACTATTACAGGTGCACCCAAAATAAGAACAATGGAAATCATTGAAGAATTAGAGCCAGTGCGCCGTGGTTTATATACAGGGTCGATTGGATGGCTAGGTTTTAATGGGGATATGGAATTTAATATCGTTATTCGTACAGCCTATATAAAAGATGGAATGGCCTATATTCAAGCGGGTGCGGGAATTGTCATTGATTCTGTGCCGGCAAATGAATATATCGAATCGCTTAATAAAGCGAAGGCGATGTGGCAAGCAAAGGGCATGGCTGAGGAGGAAGTCCAATGATTTTAATGATTGATAACTATGATTCATTTACGTACAACTTAGTGCAATATTTAGGAGAGTTTGGACAAGAAATAATCGTTAAGCGTAACGATGCCATCACACTACAAGAGATAGAAACACTTGCACCAAATATGATTGTCATTTCTCCAGGTCCATGTAGTCCAAATGAGGCTGGGGAAAGTTTGGCGATTATCGAATATTTTGCAGGGAAAATTCCGATTTTAGGAGTTTGTTTAGGACATCAGGCCATTGCACAAGTATTTGGAGGTAACGTGATTCGTGCAGAACGTCTCATGCACGGTAAAACATCACCGGTTTATCATAATGAGGTTGGCTTACATCAAATGAATGCAAATCCGTTTCATGCAACACGCTACCATTCTCTCATTGTCGAAAAACATTCGTTGCCAGATTGTTTAGAAGTAACAGCTTGGACAGTAGAAGGTGAGATTATGGGCATACGTCATAAAGAGTTCCCTATAGAAGGCGTACAGTATCATCCAGAATCGATTATGACAGAAGGTGGTAAAGAGTTACTGAAGCACTTTATGACATTGTACTGTAAGGAGCTAACGTTATGATTTGTTGGATGAATGGACAGTATATGGATGCGAGTGAATTATCGATATCACCGTTTGACCATGGTTTTTTATACGGTTTAGGTTTTTTTGAAACGTTAAGAACGTATGAAGGTGTGGCTGTATTTTTACAAGAGCATTTTAATCGCTTAAGTGAGGCATTAGCAGAATATCGTATTCAGATGCCGTATACTTTACATGATTTACGTAAAGTGATGAAAGAGCTACATGTACGAAATAGTAAGGATGGGGCTGACGGATATTATCGTATTAATGTATCGGCTGGGGTACACGATATAGGACTTTCCCCCACACACTATCCAGCGCCAAACGTTATTATATTCCGTAAACCACTAGTAGTGAGTCCTCGGGGAACTGAAAAAAG
>DEQI01000198.1:9401-10732 GCA_002360295.1 Planococcaceae bacterium UBA3370 | reverse complement strand
TTTATCTATGAACCTTAAATCCTATAAAAAAAAGAATCCGCAAAGTGCGTGGATTCTTATACTTATATTCTATCTATTTCAGTTTCTCTAAATCTTGATAATCTTGCATAAAGCGTCCGCCATCTGCCACTACCGAATGGTATAACGCCTTGACAGCAGCTGTTTTATCAAGCTCCATATCTTTTTTGATGGTCTTCAACTCATCATGTAATTCACGGTGCATATTGATTAATTTAAGCATCGTATTTTTATTGTATTTCATTGCTTAAGCTCCTTTTACTTGAATGAACACGACTTTTAAATAGTTAAATTCAGGATAGTTATGAGGGATGCGGAAATCTTCAGGTAATTGGTGTTGCTCTAAAATGGTATAGCGCTTATTTGAATCTTTAAATGCCTTATCTACAAAAGTTTTAAACTTCTTCATATTAAAGCTCGCATTATTCGTCGAAGCTATAATCATACCTTGATCCGCTGTAATAGCTAAAGCATCCTTCAGCAGCTTTGGATAATCTTTTGCTGTACTAAACGTCATTTTTTTCGTACGGGCAAAGCTTGGTGGATCTAGCACAACTATATCAAATTTCAAATTGTGACGTGCAGCATAACTAAAATAATCAAATACATTCATAACTTTAATGTCCTGCGCCTCATAATCCAGTCCATTCACTGCAAATTGTTCAATTGTTTTTGGCAAGCTTCGTTTTGCAAGGTCTACACTTGTCGTGCTCACCGCACCACCTAAAGCGGCTGCTATAGAAAATGCGCCTGTATAAGAAAACGTATTTAATACTGTTTTATCCATTGAATAATGATCACGTAATGCTTTACGTACATTACGCTGATCTAAGAAAATACCTGTCATTGCCCCGTCATTTAAATCTACCGCATAGTTCATGCCGTTTTCTTGAATGATCAGTGGAAATTCACCCACTTCTCCCGATACATAATCGTCCTGTTCAACATATTGACCGTTCACATTAAATCGTTTCTTTTCATATACTCCACGCGCATTTACGACTTCATCAAGAGCCGCATACACAGCTTCTCGGAATGAATAAATTCCTTCACTATACCAGCTCACCATGTAGAAACCATTAAAGAAATCAATTGTTAACCCACCAATGCCATCGCCTTCTCCGTTAAACACCCGAAAAGCTGTCGTGTCATCTGCTTCGAAAAAGCTCTCGCGGTAAGTAACAGCTTCTCGAATTTTCTTCTTGAAAAAAGCTATATTAATCTCTTCTTTTTCCTTACGCGTTAAGATCCAACCAATCCCTTTATTTTGTACACCATAATAACCCGTTGCGATATACTGTCCTTGTTTATTC
>DEQI01000198.1:8322-9263 GCA_002360295.1 Planococcaceae bacterium UBA3370 | reverse complement strand
TCATCCTTTATTTTGTCATTCTATTATTATGTCACGTTTTCATGTTTTACGCGAAAAAAGCGATTCGCCACCAAGGACGAATCGCTTCTCCCACATTATTTCACAACGATGTTTACTAATTTACCCGGAATGACAATTACTTTTACAACGTCTTTTCCTGCAATAAACTCTTGCACTTTTTCATCTGCAAGTGCAGCAGCTTCTAAATCTTCTTTTGAAATATCTTTCGCTACTTTTACTTTTGCACGTACTTTTCCAAGCACTTGTACAACAACTTCAACTTCGTCTTCTACAAGCTTGGATTCGTCAAATGTAGGCCATGTAGTATATGTGATTGTGCCTTCATGACCAAGTTTTTCCCAAAGCTCCTCTGACATATGACGAGCGATTGGAGAAAGCATTTTCACAAAACCTTCAACGTATTCCTTAGGGATAGAATTTACTTTATAGCATTCATTAATGAATACCATCATTTGAGAAATAGCCGTGTTATAACGCATTGCCTCAAAGTCTTCAGTTACTTTTTTCACTGTTTGGTGATAAATACGCTCTAATTTTAAATCATTTGTATCTACAATTTTCGCACTTAACGTATCATCTTCATTGACAAATAAACGCCAAATTCGATCTAAGAAACGACGAGCACCATCTAGTCCGTTTGTTGACCAAGCTTTTGATGATTCAAGTGGTCCCATAAACATTTCATATAGGCGTAATGTATCGGCACCGTGTGATACGACGATATCATCTGGATTTACTACATTTCCTTTTGATTTAGACATTTTCTCGTTGTTTTCACCTAAGATCATTCCTTGGTTAAATAACTTTTGGAATGGCTCTTTTGTATGAACAACGCCTAAATCGTAAAGTACTTTATGCCAGAAACGAGCGTATAGTAAATGTAGTACTGCGTGTTCCGCACCACCTACATAAATATCAAC
>DEQI01000198.1:7922-8194 GCA_002360295.1 Planococcaceae bacterium UBA3370 | reverse complement strand
CGACGACCTTTTTTACCTGTTACTGGGTCAACAACATTTACCCATTCAGTAATATTAGCTAGTGGAGATTCACCTGTTCCACTTGGTTTAATATCATTTGTTTTTGGAAGCATTAACGGTAATTCAGACTCCGGAACCGCTGTCATCGTACCATCTTCCCAATGAATAATTGGAATTGGTTCACCCCAATAACGTTGACGGCTAAATAACCAATCGCGTAAACGGTAAGAAATCTTCTTCTCACCAACACCTTTTTCTTCAAGCCACTCGAT
>DEQI01000198.1:2905-7765 GCA_002360295.1 Planococcaceae bacterium UBA3370 | reverse complement strand
TAATAGCACCTGTACCGTAACTTACTAATACGTAATCTGCAATCCAAATAGGCATTTTTTCGCCATTAATTGGGTTGATCGCATATGCCCCCGTGAATACACCTGTTTTTTCTTTGGCTAAATCTGTACGCTCTAAGTCTGATTTTAGCTTCACTTTATCAAGATATGCTTCTACAGCTGCTTGTTGCTCTGGTGTTGTAATTTCTGAAACTAACTTATGCTCAGGAGCTAACACTGCATATGTTGCACCGAATAAAGTATCTGGGCGCGTCGTAAATACTTTAAAAGTATGATCTGAGCCATCGACAGCAAACGTTACTTCGGCCCCTTCAGAACGACCAATCCAGTTACGCTGCATTTCTTTCAAGCTTTCTGGCCAATCAAGATCATCTAAATCTTCTAGTAAACGATCTGCGTATTCAGTAATACGTAAAATCCACTGACGCATTGGTCTTCTTTCAACAGGATGACCACCTCGTTCAGATTTCCCATCAATGACTTCTTCATTTGCAAGTACTGTACCTAATGCTGGACACCAGTTAACTGCTACCTCATCCACATAAGCTAAACCTCTATTAAATAATTGAATGAAAATCCATTGTGTCCATTTGTAGTAGCTTGGATCTGTTGTATTAATTTCTCGATCCCAGTCATAAGAAAAACCTAAGTCATTCATTTGTCTTTTGAATGTAGCAATATTTTTCGCTGTAAATTCTGCAGGATCATTTCCTGTATCAAGTGCATACTGTTCAGCTGGTAAACCGAACGCGTCCCAGCCCATTGGATGTAAAACGTTATAACCTTGCATACGTTTATAAGCACTTAAAATATCTGTCGCAATATAGCCAATTGGATGCCCTACGTGTAAACCTACACCTGAAGGATATGGGAACATATCAAGCGCAAAAAACTTTGGTTTATTATTATCATTGACTGTTTTAAATGTTTTATTGTCAGCCCAATATTTTTGCCATTTTTTTTCGATTTGTTGATGATTAAAACTCACTTTTCTTCCTCCTTAAAGTATTAGTGTCGACTTGTTTTCGCGCACCTAAACTGAATTGACGAAATTTTTCAAAAATAAAAAAAACTCGCCCCATTCCGTAAAGAAAGGGACGAGAGATTTTTTAACTCCCGCGGTACCACCCACATTAGTGACACTGCACTCAGCTTAATTTCTTAACGCGAAAATACGGCAATTAGTTACTTTATTCACTAAAAGCAAACTCAAAGGCGAGTTCAATTTGTTCACTTACTAGCTTCCACCAACCGCTAGCTCTCTAAAAAAGTGTCGAAATTTACTATTCCTTGTCACAGTCGTTTATATATTGCATTTATTTTAATGGAATTGTTCGGAAAGTACAAGTCTTATTTGGAAACTACTCGATCATAAACTAAACATGGAATAATTGCTATCAATAAAATACCAGTTAAAATGATGGCTAATACTTGCATGCCATATAGATCAACCATTATACCACCATATAATGGACCAATCATACGCCCAACCGTTGTTGCACTATTAACAACTCCTTGGTAAAACCCTTGCTTGCCTTTTGGTGCTATTTTATTCGCAACAGTCGGTATAGCAGGAGAGAAAAATACTTCCCCTAGCGTAAGAACGACCATTGCCGCTGCAAACATTTTGAAGTCTCCAGCAATAGATACGATACCAAAAGAAATCGCCATTAACACTAAACCTAATACTAATTGATGTTTTAGTTTATGCTCCCAATGCTCAATGAGTGGGCGAACAATTGGTTGGACTCCAACGATTAATAGCCCATTAATTGTCCATAGCAAACTATATTGAGATAAGCTTATACCGAGCCCTTGTGTATAGGAAGAAATGGTTGCACTCCATTGTGAATAGGACATCCAACAAAAAATCAGTGCAATACATAATATTAATAATGCATAGAATGGTGCCTTCGATTGTAAACCTGCACTTTCAGTCATAACATTTTTAGGAGCCATTTCTTTTGTATCAAATTGTTTATACGTCAACAACACAAGCATGATAAAAATGGAATACATGATACAATTCGAGATAAATACATATTCAAAATTAAAATCTGCAATGACACCTGCTATTGCTGGACCAATGGCAACACCGATATTACTTGCTAAAAAAATAGTATTAAAAGCCTTTCGTTCTCCTTCTGGCCAAGTGCTCCCAATAAGGGCATACATGGCTGGGAACACAATCCCCCCGCTAAAGCCAATAAGTGTTAGAAAAACGACATAATAAGGCCATTCATGCCAAACCGCTAATAACAGTAATGCTGAAAAATTACTACAAGCTCCTACTAATATCGTTTTATAGCCACCTATTCTATCAAATAAAAACCCACCAAGTAAATTTCCGAAAACCGCTGCTAATGAATTGAACATGAGCACAACACCAGCAATCGTAAGTGACTTCCCTAAATGATTATGTATATAAATACTATTTAACGGCCATAGGAAGGAGCTGCCAACTGTATTCAAAAACATGCCTATCACTAAATACCACACTTTCTTTGGCAAAAAAACCCTCCTCGAAAACTCTGATTATAAAAAATTAGTACATGTACTTATTTATTCCAGAGAAACAGTTTATGCCTGTTTTGAAAAAAGTACAAGAAAAATGTTTTCAATATGTCACTTTGCTTAACACGTGTTAAAATAATAAGTTAGAGGAGTGACAAACATGACAGAAACAAACTTCCCTTTCCCTTCAGATGGAAAGCGTTATTATACATGGAATCGTTATTTACGAAATGAATTCGGAAAAAAGGTTTATAAAGTGGCATTAGATGCCGGCTTTGACTGTCCAAATCGTGATGGTACAGTGGCTTTCGGTGGTTGTACGTTTTGTTCTGCTGCTGGGAGTGGTGACTTTGCAGGAAACAAAGTAGACCCTATACATGTTCAGTTTGAACAAATAAAAGCTAAAATGGAAAACAAATGGAAAGACGGATTGACAATGGCTTACTTTCAAGCCTATACAAACACACATGCTCCACTTGATGTATTAAAGGAAAAATTCGAGGCAGCACTAGCATGTGAAGGTGTAATGGGAATCAGTATTGCAACTCGTCCTGATTGCTTACCTGATGATGTTGTCGAATATTTAGCTGAATTAAACGAGCGGACATATCTTTGGGTTGAGCTTGGATTACAAACTGTGCACGAAAAGACGGCAAACTTAATTAACCGCGCCCATGATTATCAAACATATGTTGAAGGAGTCGAAAAGCTACGAAAACACAATATTCGTGTTGTAACGCATATTATTAACGGCCTTCCTCTTGAAGATTATGAAATGATGATGGAAACAGCGCGTGAGGTGGCAAAGCTGGATGTACAAGGGATTAAAATTCATTTACTCCATTTATTAAAGGGGACACCACTTGTCAAACAATATGAAAAAGGAATGCTTGAGTTTTTAGATCAAGATACTTATATAAAATTAGTGGCGGATCAGCTCGAAATTATTCCCCCGGAAATGATTGTTCATCGAATTACAGG
Organism: Planococcaceae bacterium UBA3370; assembly: GCA_002360295.1. Taxonomy (GTDB): domain Bacteria; phylum Bacillota; class Bacilli; order Bacillales_A; family Planococcaceae; genus Metasolibacillus. The sequence continues at coordinate 4,252 of DEQI01000198.1, read as the reverse complement.
AGATGGTCCTATTGATCTTATGATTGGGCCGATGTGGAGTGTTAATAAATGGGAAGTGTTAAATGGGATTGATGCCGAATTAGAACGACGTGGTTCATGGCAAGGTAAACACTATAAGGCGGAAGTGAAAAAATGAAGTTACAACGCGTTTTACAATATGCACAAAGCTTATTAAAAGAAGCCGTTCATGAAGGGGATATCGCCGTTGATGCCACAGCTGGAAATGGACATGACACGCTATTTTTGGCACAACTTGTCGGCGATGAAGGCTTCGTGTATGCATTCGATATACAAAAAGAGGCGGTCGATTCGACATTACACCGACTATTAGATCATGCACTTGAACACCGTGCCATCGTACTGAAAGATGGCCATGAAAATATTGCAAAATATGTATCCAAACCTGTCGCTGGTGCCATTTTCAACCTTGGCTATTTACCTGGTGGCAACCACGACATTATTACAAAGCCCAATACGACTATTGCTGCCATAGAATCACTCTTACAGCTATTAAAAGTAGGCGGTATGATTGTACTCGTTATCTATCACGGACATGAAGGCGGCAAGGACGAACGAGATGAAGTGATTAAATACGTTAGCCATCTTCCTCAAAAATATGTTCATGTCCTACGCTATGAATTTTTAAATCAGCAAAATGACCCTCCCTTTGTTATCGCTTTAGAAAAAGTGAAAGAGCTGCCAGCTGAATACAATAAAGGCAACTCTTAATTTCCGAACAAATGGTGTTGGTTGAATGCCCAACACCATTTTACTTTTGTTACGATAATTCCTACCAGACTATCAATCTTTTCGATTGTCGTTATATTTAACCCAGAAATCCGCCCCCTTAATCCCTAGCTTTTTAGGATCAAATACTGGGTCTTTTCCTTCTTTTCTCTGTTTCTCATAGTCTTTTAATGCGACTAAAGCTGGCTTCATGATAATTAAGATCGCGATGACGTTAATCCAAACCATTAAACCTAAACCAACATCTCCCCAAGCCCATGCAAGGTCGGATGTACGAATTGTTCCGTAGAATGCGGCTACTAATATCACAATTTTAGCTAGCCAAATCGCTACTTTTTCTACATTCCCTGATACTAAATAGGCTACATTTGTTTCTGCAATATAGTAATAGGCCATGATCGTCGTAAATGCAAAGAAAAATAGAGCAATGGCAACGAAAGGAGCACCGAATCCAGGTAATGATTCATTGACTGCATGCTGTGTATATGCCGCTCCTTCTTTAATAGATTGGGCATATGAAATTTGCGCGTCTCCTGTATACTCACCTTTGCCAAATTCACCTGTATAAATGGTTGGATATATCGTATAGGGCTCATCATT
>DEQI01000198.1:0-2767 GCA_002360295.1 Planococcaceae bacterium UBA3370 | reverse complement strand
GCTTGCACTAATCCTTGCTTTACAGGGTGCGAAACTTCAGCAGCTGCTGCAGGATGCGCGCCTGTTCCTTGCCCTGCTTCATTCGAATAAATACCACGTTTAACTCCCCAAGCAATAGCTGACCCGATAATTCCCCCAAATATTTCTTGTGCCCCAAATGCACTTGAGAAAATTAATCCGATAACATGTGGTACTTCTGAAATATTCATCATGACAATGACAAATGCCATTAACACATACGCTAAAGCCATAAATGGAACAATAACCTGTGCCGCATTTGCAATCGATTTAACACCACCGATAATAATTGAACCTAATAAAATAACAATAATTAATCCTGTAATCCAAGCTTCCAAACCAAAAGCATTTTCAACTGCACCCGCAATAGCGTTTGATTGGACGCCAGGCATTAGAATAAGCATGGCAATTAAGGCAGCAACTGCAAAAATGATGGCAAACCATTTTTGCCCCATTCCCTTTTCAATATAAAAGGCTGGACCACCACGATATTGTGTTTCTTTTTCTTCCTTGTAAATTTGAGCTAATGTGGATTCTATATACGCTGTTGCAGCTCCGATAAATGCAATAGCCCACATCCAAAATACTGCACCTGGTCCCCCCATTCCGATTGCGGTAGCTGTACCCGCGATGTTACCGGTACCTACACGACCAGATAATGCAATAGATAATGCTTGGAAAGAAGAAATACCTTTCTCAGACTTCTGTCCTCTAAACATCAAGGCAAACATATCTTTAATATGACGCACTTGTAAAAAACGAGTAATAATCGAGAAAAATAGTCCAACTAGCAAAATACCATAAATAAACCAAGGACCCCATAAGAAATTATTCAAGGCATTAACTAACGTCTCCATAAATTCCCCCCCTTGAAATGCATTGTATTATTTTGAAACTTACTATATTACATATACGTATTATATTCGATGTATTTTTTAGAATATTCCGAAAAACTTTGGATTTAAATCATTTTATATGGCTATATTTCCTTACAAACAGAATAAAAAAACCTATCGGAATATAATTTCCGATAGGTCCAGATTCTACTTTAAATGATATATCCGAGAGAACGTAATACATTACTCATAAAGTCTCTAGTATATAAAAATACTTCTTCACGTTCCATTTCGAAATATAAGCTATGATGGCATTCAGGCCACTCTTTATACTGAAAGTGAGATAAAGACTGATGTACTAACCATTGTTTTGCTGTATTGACATCAATTACTTGATCGCGTCCCCCTACCATCATTAAAACTGGTATGTCAGGGAATTTTATTTCAGTATCTTTTATTTGTCTCATTAATAGTTGCAGATCCTTATACCATTTTACAGTAACAACCGTACTTCGTGGTATATCATCTTGCAGCTCTGTATATATTTCATCATTTCTCGTCAACACTTTTGGGGTAATATCATGATTCATTTTTACATTTGCTGTTAATGCACTTAAACTTGTTAAAGCATTCGATAATTTTCCAGGAACTAACTTTAAATGTAACCATGGTGATACGAGAATAACTCCTGCACATTCATATTTATTTTTGTGCAATACTTTCATTGCAATTGTCGCGCCTAAACCATTGCCTAAAATAAAAATAGGTAGATTATAGGAAAGACCCACTTTTATAAGCTGTTTTACATAATTATAATACTTTGTAAAATCTTCATCATGATGGCGTGCGTATTTTGCTTGCTCACCATGACCTGGTAAATCGCCCATTACAATGTGAAATCCTGCACTTCGCAATTTTTCTATTAACCAAGCATATGAACGATGATACTCATATGCACTATGAATAATTGCAACGACTGCTTTTGGTTGCCCTTCAGTCTCCCATTTCCACATTGTATTTCCCTCCAATAAAAAACTTCATACATTATCTCATTATATACGAAGTCGCTCTATTTAGTTGAATTAATGTATCAATCTTTTATATGTTTTGTTACGATGAATATACAAAAGAGAGATGAGGTGTTTTCAAATGATTTATCCATATAAAGATAAATACCCCCAAATTGACCCCTCTGCATTTATCGCAGACTACGCCACTATTACTGGCGATGTCACAATTGGCGCAGAAACATCCATTTGGTTTCATTCAGTCATTCGTGGTGATGTTGCTCCAACCATAATTGGGAATCGTGTTAGCATCCAAGATTTAAGTTGTTTACATCAAAGTCCAAACAATCCTCTCATTATTGAAGATGAAGTAACAATTGGTCACCAAGTAACATTACATAGCTGTATCATTAGGAAACGTGCTTTAATCGGTATGGGTTCCATTATTTTAGATGGCGCCGAAATTGGAGAAGGCGCCTTTATCGGTGCTGGTAGTTTAGTTCCTCCGGGCAAGAAAATCCCACCAAACTCACTAGCAATGGGACGTCCCGCAAAGGTAGTACGCGAAGTTAATTCTGAGGACCGAGAAGATATGGACCGCATTATTCGAGAATATGTAGAAAAAGGCCAATATTATAAAGCACTTCAAGCAAAAGAACGTCCTGAATAGGTAATATCCGGTGAAATAATACAACAGCACAATCAAAGACTAAATCACACAAAGGTTTGGTCTTTTATTCAATTCAAAACGGTTGTCTCTCAATGGTATTGGTCGTTATATGATTAAAACATAATACAAATTATTCACGATTTCTAATGCAAAAAAGCTGTCCCAAAATCGTTATGCACGACCTTGAGACAGCTTTTATATGGCTCTTATAATCCAGCCTTTTCTTTTAACTGAGC
>DEQI01000199.1 GCA_002360295.1 Planococcaceae bacterium UBA3370 | reverse complement strand
AATAGTATATAATTGTTGCAGATGTTGAATTTCATAAGTAGGTTTTTGATCAGTTTCATTGACCTTATGAAATCGATTTAACCAGCAAGTGTCAATTCCTGCATTGATTCCACCGATAATATCCGCACTGAATGAATCCCCAATGATAAGCGCTTCTTCCTTTTTAAAATTGGGAATGCGATCAAATACGTAATCAAAAAAGCCAAGCATAGGCTTTTGGAACCCTGTATCCTCTGATACAAAGACTTTATGAAATAATGGAGCTAAACCTGTTATGTCTAAACGCTTATATTGCGTTGCCGATACCCCATTCGTCACAATGTATAATTGATATTTTGTCGCAAAATCATTAATGAGCTCCCAAGCACCATCTATAAAAACTTTACATTCAGCTAAATGATTTCTGTACTTATCATCAAAGAGCTTGCCATCGACTTGTTTTCCATATAACGAAAAAAGCTTGGCAAATCGTGTCGAAGTGACTTCATCTCGTGTAATAGCTCCTTCTTCAAACTTTCTCCATAAACTACTATTTATTTGACGGTATGTCTCTTCTATTTCTTTCGTTAAAATAAGTCCTTCTTCTTCAAATAAACGATGCAGAGCGAAATCTTCCGCTGCACTAAAATCAAGCAATGTGTCATCTAAATCAAACAATAAAAATTTATATTTCCCCATTTAAAGCCACTTCTTTCCTTTGATCTATTACTAACTATAACAGGAATTCACAAAATTTCCTTGTATAGAGTATCTTTTTCAGCTACCATTCAATTGTGATGTCAGAAAGAAGGGTACAAATATGTTATTCGATATAGATTTAACCATTTTGTTATTATTATTTTTCTTTGGATTTTTAGCTGCTTTTATCGATTCTGTTGTTGGGGGTGGAGGACTAATTTCACTTCCTGCGTTAATGTTTACTGGGCTTAGTCCATCTGCTGCTGTAGCAACAAATAAACTAGCCGGTACGATGGGCTCTATAACGAGTACGATTACCTTTTATCGCTCAGGTAAATTAGATATTAAATCCATCTACAAATGGTTCCCGCTTTCATTTTTCGGTTCCATTGCAGGGGCATGGGTCGTTCATATGATTAATCCAGAGTTATTAAAACCGCTTATGCTCGTAATGCTCGCTGCGGTTGCTATTTATACCATTTTCAAAAAGGATTGGGGTTCAGTTTCAACTTATAAAACCCTTTCAAAAAGAAAAATGGTCGGATTTATATTTGTTATTTTTGCGATAGGTTTTTATGACGGCTTTTTAGGTCCTGGAACTGGCTCTTTTTTAATCTTTGCGTTTTTAATGATCGGATTTGATTTTCTTAAAGCTGCTGGTAATGCAAAATTTTTAAACTTTGGTAGTAATATTGGTGCGCTACTCATGTTTATAGCACTCGGCCAAGTTAACTATACATACGGCATCATTATGGGAATTGCCCAAATTCTCGGAGCCATCTGCGGTTCAAAGTTTGCTATTAAACAAGGAAGTGGCTATGTACGTGCATTATTTATTATTGTCACGGTTGTACTTCTAGCCAAAAATGCATATGACTATTTTATGTAGTACTAGAATGGTGTGTCGAGATACGACACACCATTTCTGTTTATATTTGACAACTTATTTTATTTATGTTTATATATTTATAAACAAAACGACGAAAGGTTTACTAATATGAAAACAGATTTTGATTATAAAAAAGAGGATATGGTAAAAGGCTATTACAAGGAAGGACAACATTTTTGCTGCTTATATTGTGATGTAGTATTTGAAGAAGGATTCATTTATCCTGCAGGGGACATTTTTCAAACAGCAGAGCATGCCATGAAACAACATATTTTTCAACAACATGGCTCCCCGCTTCAGGCATTATTAGCACTTAATAAACGCTATACAGGCTTGTCTGAACATCAAAATGAATTACTCCACTATTTCTCGAGTCATTTACCTGATAAAGAAATCGCAGAGAAAATGGGTATTTCTACTTCAACTATTCGTAATCACCGCTTTAAATTACGCGAAAAGGAACGTCAAGCAGAAACATTTTTAGCTATCATGGCGCTTATTGATACACAAGATCCATTTACAATACATAAGGGGGCAACGATGGTGGATGAACGATATGCAATAACAGAAGAGGAACGTGCGAAAGTACTAGCAACGTTTATTGATGCCAATGGACGCGTTAAAAGCTTTCCAACAAAGGAAAAACGTAAGATTATTATATTGCAAGAGGTAATAAAAAAATTCGAAGCAAACAGAAACTACTCAGAAAAAGAAATCAATGAAATGTTAAAGGAAATGTTTGACGATCACGTAACCGTGCGCCGTTATTTAATTGAATACGGCTTTATGCATCGAAGTACTGATTGTCAAAGCTATTGGATATAAAAGAAGTTTAGAATATCCAAAATGATCTTTTCATGTTGATGAAAGGGATTAGTCTTCTCTCCTTTATCTAATCCCTTCAATTTTTAATAACAACTTCTTTAGCTCTAGCCCTCCGCTAAACCCCGTTAAAGAACCATCCTTACCTAAAACTCGATGACAAGGTACTATAATCATAATAGGATTGGCACCAATAGCACCTCCAACAGCTCTCACCGCTTTTGGATTATTGATGCGCTGGGCAATATCAGAATAGGAGCAAGTTTCACCATAAGGAATCGCTTGTAATGCTCGCCAAACACTTTCTTGAAACGGTGTGCCTCGGTATATAAAAGGTAGATCAAAATGCGTGCGCGTCCCTTCAAAATATTCATGAAATTGTTGTATGTATGGCTCTAGCTTGTTAGCATCTTCAACTATTTCATACTTTTTAAACCTTTTTTCTACCCATTTGGTAAGCTCTGTCACATCTTTATGAAGTCCTCCAGTGTAGCATAAACCATCTTCAGTAGCGCCAACTATAAAATCCGTTTCCCCATGTTGAAATGTCGTCCAATAGATTTTTTGCTCCATACGTATCTCCTTCAATTTTAATCGAAAAAGCTGTCCTCTATTCTATTTCGGACAGCTTATTTAAATTAGTTCATTTCCGCAGTTGGTCCCATAACAGGAGGTACTGGTAATCCTGCTTGACGTAATAAAACCGTCATTTGACCACGATGATGTGTTTGATGATCAACTAATACTCGTAGTAATTGGCCACGTGGCATTGTACCGCCAAAAGCTTGTACTTCTTCTAAAAGCTGTTCATCTGTTAATGTTAGAATTTCTTTTTTATAAGCTTCTATTACTGCCTCATATGCCTGAATAATGTCTGCCATATGAGATGGTGCTTGCATGT
>DEQI01000099.1 GCA_002360295.1 Planococcaceae bacterium UBA3370 | reverse complement strand
CTTTTATTTCTCCTCAGGTAAATCGATCCATCATTTATATGGAAGACGAGAATAAGCCTATTACGGCGAAAATTGTCGAAGAGAACGAAGATGGGATAATCATTAAAGGATCTCGCTTATTAGCTACTCAAGGTGGTTTAACAGATGAACTACTCGTGTTTAGCCTTTCCAGATTTTTTTTAGACGAAGACGAGGCTTTTGCATTTTCAATCCCTTCCAATACGAAAGGCTTAAAGTTTATTTGTAGAGATTCTTTTATTGGCGGAGAATCCGTATTCGATCACCCTCTGAGCTCAAGATATGAAGAGATGGACTCCATAGTCGTTTTTGATCACGTATTAGTACCATGGGATCGTATATTCTATTACCGCAATGTAGAGGTTGCTGAGTCATTCATTGGCCAAAGCTCCTTCAATCATTTTGCAAAACACCAAGCGATAACTAGACAAATCGCAAAAACAGAGTTCATTTTAGGCATTGCGGAGATTCTAATAGAGACGATTAATGTCGGTGATTACTACCATATACAAGAAAAAGTATCGGAAATAATTATTGGCCTTGAAACTATGAAAGCACTTTTAGAGAAAGCAGAAAACGATGCTACATTAGATCAATGGGGCATTTTACGACCAAATGATATCCCGCTAAAAGTTGCAGGTAATATTTTTCCTAAAATTTACCCGCGCTTCACTGAAATCATCCAGTTAATCGGAGCGAGTGGGATGATTTCTTTGCCTACAGAAAAAGCATTCCATTCACCCATTCAAGCTGACTTAGATCTCTATCTTCAAGGAGCAACGAAAACCGCTGAGGAACGAGTGAAAATATTTCGTCTAGCTTGGGATTTGACCATGAGTTCATTCGGCACAAGACAAATACAATATGAACGCTATTTTTTCGGTGATCCCGTCCGGTTAGCAAGTGACTTGTACTCCGCATACCCTAAAAAGAACTATGTCAATATAGTTAGTAATTTCTTAAATTTAAAGAGGCAAAATTGATAACTCGTTACTAGTAGTATATTGCTAGACAGCAAGCGCAGTTCAACATAGACTTTCTTAGTCATAAGTCCTATACTAAAATCATTCAGAAAAACATAATTGAGGGAGCATCTATGACAAACTATACACACATTTTTCAAGGAACTGCTTTTTCTAGCAAATCCCCTAAAGAGCTTGATATATTAGAAAACCATTTATTCTGTGTAAACGCAGACGGTATCATTGAAAAAGTAGTAGCACCTGAGGATAAAGATTATCAAGACATACTAAACACATACGAAGGCAAGGAAAATTTCCATCGTTTAGCTGATGGGCAATATTTCCTTCCTGGCTTTGTTGATTTACATGTTCACGCACCACAATGGGCACAATCTGGTACAGCGCTTGATATTCCACTATTTGATTGGCTAAATACCTATACATTCCCTATTGAGTCTAAATTCTCTGATTTAGATTTCGCAAAAAGTGTTTATGAAGATGTCGTGAGTACATTACTGGCAAATGGTACAACAACAGCTCTTTATTTTGCGACAGTTCACAAGGAAGCTAGTATTTTACTTGCAGAAATTTGCGCGAAGAAAGGGCAGCGAGGATTAGTTGGTAAAGTCGTAATGGACGATCCAGAACAAACTCCAGAATATTATCGTGATGCAGATACAAAAACAGCATTAGAAGATACAGAACAATTTATTTTGGCAGTAAAAGAACTAGCTAAGTCTGTTAAGCAAGGTGTTTATCCAGTCGTAACACCGCGCTTTATCCCAAGCTGTACGAGTGAAGGATTACAAGGATTAGGAGAATTAGCTGCTAAATATGATACACATATCCAATCCCATTGTAGTGAAAGCGATTGGGCACACGGCTATGTACAAGAGAAATATGGTAAAAATGACGCTTTTGCTTTACATGATTTTGGTCTTTTACGCGATAAGTCTGTCATGGCACACTGCAATTTCTTAGATCATGATGATGTGGATCTTTTTGCACAAACAGGTACAGCGATTAGCCACTGTCCTATTTCCAACGCTTATTTTGCGAATAGTGTTATTCCAGTTGCTCATTTCCATGAAAAAGGCGTGGAAATTGGACTTGGCTCTGATATTTCTGGCGGGTTCTCGCCTAGCCTTTTCGATAATATTAGACAAGCTGTCATGTCTTCACGTATGTTAGAGGATGGTGTAAATCCTGCTCTTCCAGCAACTGAACGTGGTTTACCAAACTCACGTATAACAGTTAATGAAGCCTTCTATTTAGCAACTGCTGGTGGTGGGGAAAGCTTAAGTTTACCAATCGGACGTTTAGCTGAAAACTTCACTTGGGACGCACAAATTATCGATACAAAAGTGGCAACTGCAAAACTTCCTTTGTTCGATGCTAACGAACCGTTACACGATATTTTCCAAAAAATAATGTATTTAGCTCGCCCAGAAAACATTCGTGAAGTATGGGTACAAGGCGAAAAAGTACACACACGTCCATAACCTACATGGGAACAATCCGCGGGTAGTATCATGCCTGCGGATTTCTCATTATTTACGCCTAAAACCTACACTATTGTCCTATAAAACACGTATTTCCACAACAATTCATACTATAAATTATTAGATGATTGGATTGGAGGAACTTGATTGTATTACAATCCTTATTTTACGTATGTTCACTATTACCCTTTACCGATTGCATCTCGTCAACCTTATTCTCAACCAATAAAACAACTAGCCCCTTACCCACCTGTAAATCCGCAAAAATTTTCAAATTCAGCTCAAAAAATAAACAACGTCATGCAGCAAGCACAGTTATTACTTGATAAAATAAAAAGTTCGACACCATTTGCCCACGATTTAATGGACGCAGCACAACGTTCAGATAAAGAGAAAGTAAATCAAATGATTAAATC
>DEQI01000097.1:13530-13865 GCA_002360295.1 Planococcaceae bacterium UBA3370 | reverse complement strand
TATCATTATACATTGTATGAACTGGTCGTTACAAAGGGTTGCTTTAGTACATAAATAGGTTTATCACCATCTTATGTTTTACCCCGCAAAAAAATAGGCTGCCTCTGCTTTACAGGCAGAAACAACCTAAAAGGTATTGCAAAAGGGAGATTCACTAATACCGTTAGTATACTCTTTATTTATTTCAAGGAAGTTACAGATTTATTAAGTAATGGTTAAATATTGAATTACAAAAATACTTGGGTTGATTTCCGTTGCGACTGGGTGCTTTCCTGGTGGCGTTTGATGAGCCTCCTCACTGCGTTGCGGGGGCTCATTTGTGACGCTATTCCCCA
>DEQI01000097.1:6151-13462 GCA_002360295.1 Planococcaceae bacterium UBA3370 | reverse complement strand
TTAAAAGTCAACAAGAAAGACTAAATGTTGAATTTTTCTTTTAGTTCTTCGATGTAGTGTTGTGCAGATTGGGCTGCAATACTGCCGTCGCCTGTTGCTGTTACGATTTGACGTAGCATTTTTTCACGAACGTCGCCTGCTGCAAAAATACCTGGGACAGTTGTTTCCATTTTTTCATTTGTCACAACATAGCCTGCATCATTTAAAATATTTAAGCTAGCGAATGGAGCAGTTAATGGTACCATCCCGATATAAACGAACACACCGTCTGTTTTAAATGCTGTTTCTGTACCGTCTACAGTTGAAACAAGCGTTACGCTACCTACTTTCCCATTGTCCTCATGAATTTCCTTCACAGTGGAGTTCCAAATGAAATCAATCTTTTCATTAGCAAATGCGCGATCTTGTAAAATCTTCTGTGCACGTAATTTATCACGGCGGTGAACGATTGTTACTTTATCCGCAAAACGAGTTAAGTAAACGCCCTCTTCTACTGCTGAATCCCCGCCACCAACTACGATTAGATTTTTTTGTTTGAAAAACGCACCATCACATACTGCACAATAGCTTACACCACGACCACCAAGCTCTTTTTCACCTGGTACACCCATTTTTTTATACTCTGCACCTGTTGAAATAATGATGGCACGTGTTTTATATTCTTTGTTTCCTGATTTAATTGTTTTATATTGTTCCCCATCAATAATCTCTGATACATCTCCGTATGCATATTCAGCACCGAATTTTTTTGCATGGTCGAACATTTTTGTAGATAATTCTGGTCCTAAAATATGATCGAAGCCAGGGTAGTTTTCAACTTCCTCTGTATTCGCCATTTGTCCACCTGGTATTCCTCGTTCAATCATTAATGTAGAAAGGTTTGCACGAGATGTGTATACAGCAGCTGTCATCCCCGCTGGACCTGCACCGATAATTACAACGTCATAAATTTTTTCTTCTGCCATGTCATATCCTCCTCAAACTTAACGAGCTATCTAATTACATCGTATACGATACATATTGGTTATTCAAATTTAATGCTTAGTTATACCCGTTCTGTCGGTATGAATTGTAATAGTTCGGACATATATTTTGTCATTGTTGCGACAGTCGTACCATACTTTTCAGCCACTTCTTTTTTCGTTATTTTATGATCCATCGATGATTGGAACATGTAGTCTACCGCTGCCGCAAGTGCTAATGTATTTTTAAACGTATAACCATCTTTAAATGCCACTTCACTTAAAGCAAACCATAATTGTAATATAGATGCTGTTTCAAGCTGGATGGACCCATTTTGTTTTGCAACTAATGTTGCGACATCCATTAATCGTATAAAATGTTTTTCAACAGCTATGTTTGAGTTAAACTGATGACCTAGTGCATAAGCTAAACATAATTTTTCTAACTCATTATACTTTGATACGTCAATCCACTTTGGATGTGCGATAATCTCTTGCTTATGAGCTGAAAGGCTCAATAGAAAGAAACCAAATAATCGATCTGCCGTATAATTATTATTAATCTTTTCAATAATTAATTCTCTATTATGTTCTAATGATGAATTTTTCAGTTGAAATTCACCTTGTAGCCACGGTTCATACCCTTCTTTTGTTGGATCGATTTGTACAAGGGATGACCATGCATTTCGTGCAATCTCTTCATGACCTGAAAAATAAGCCGCTTGAGATAACCAGAAATAAAAGCCTGGATCACCTTCGAAGCCACGTTTACTCATAGAACGCAACCATTTATAGGCAGTCTCGTATTCGCCTATTAATGCTAATGTTGCGCCAAGCTTATAACGGTTATCCCATTCATATGGCTGAATTTTCTTCAGTATGTTCAATAAACCATGAAGCTCTTCTTCGTTCTTTTCGTAATAAGCCATGACAGTTAAATTGCAAAGCGCATGTAAATTGCCATGATTTTCTCGTAAAACATGATGTAACAAAGCACGTGCTTGTTCCGCTTCACCTACATAAAAATAAGCTAGCGATAAATTATTATACGCCGGCCATGCATCAGGAAATTGAACAATTAATTGTTCGAGTACTTCTATCGCTTTATGGAAGTCTCCTTGCTCCATTAAACGTCGAGCCTTCTCTTGTACTACCATTTTTTCTGAATCTTGCTCATCATAGCTTTCCGACATTTCCTCTTCAAAATCTACAAAATCTAAAATTTCATACGCATCAAGTGTATACATACCATCTGGTTCAAGTTCTAAATATTTTTCTGCATATTTTTTGGCATCGTGGATTAAACCGATACATCCTGATACATCTGCTAATAGGAAAATGATTTGAGCATCATTCGGATCTAAACTATAAGCTGTATGAATGAGTTCGTATGCTTTTTCATAATTTTGCGCTTCTATTTCTAATAAACCGAGTTGACTTAATACTTGTGCATCATCGGGACTTAATTCTGCTGCACGTTTTAAATATTTATACGCTTTATCCATTTTATCTTTTTCGATGGCTTTAAGCGCTTTTTCGTAATAATAGTCGCCGTTAGGCACAAAAGATACAATGTTACCTTTTTTTTGATGTTTATTTTCCAACAATATTTCCTCCGAAACAAGAAAAAATAAGGAACGTAATAACACGTTCCTCACACAATTGTTTCTATTATAGCACAATCCTTTGTTTAGTCATTTATTTCTATGCATTGAATTGAAATATCCGTTAAAATGATTTTCTACTAACACTTAATACTTACTTATAATAATTCAAAAATGCAGTAGCTAGGTTGATTTCCGTTCCGCCAGCGTTCTTTCCTGGGGCGTCCGATGAGCCGCTTGGGGCAACAGGACGTTGGTAACGAAGGCGTTATCACACGACGAGATGGTTTTAGCCTTTGTTCCTTTACTAAGCTCGCTCCAGGAGGCCAACAGGATGTTGGTCACGAAGGGGTTGTCACACGATGTGACGCTCTTATCCTTCGTTCCTTTAGACGCTAATCCCCAAGGAGTCACGCTGGCTCCACTCCAATCAACAGTACATAGTTATTAAATATTAAATAAATAACAAAGTAAATTTATAAAAGTTTAATAGTTTCTCTGTTGTTCTTAAATATATCTCTTCTTATAAACATTAGCACCCTGCTTTCGGTACAGAATAGAGTGCATGGATTTTTCTGTGTTATCGCTTGTTATGTCTTTCTTCAAGTACTCCTAGGACTTCATAGATGTCAACTTTTTGTACCTGTCGCTGCGCTTTCGGTACAGAAAAGCGCGCATGGAGTTTTCTGTGTTATCGCTTGTTATGTCTTTCTTCAAGTACTCCTAGAACTTCATAGATGTCAACTTTTTGTACCTGTCGCTGCGCTTTCGGTACAGAAAAGCGCGCATGGAGTTTTCTGTGTTATCGCTTGTTATGTCTTTCTTCAAGTACTCCTAGGACTTCATAGATGTCTATTTTTTGTTCTTGTAGTAAAACGAGGAGGTGGTAGAGGAGGTCTGCTGCTTCCCATTTTACTTCTTCTTTGTCACGGTTTTTAGCGCCAATAACTACTTCCGTTGCTTCCTCGCCGACTTTTTTGCATATTTTATCGATACCTTTTTCGAATAAATAGGTTGTGTACGCCCCTTCTGGCATATCAATTTCTCGTTGTTTAATGATTTCTTTTAGCTGAGGTAAAATACTAACCGATCCAACTGCTTCGTTTTGTAACACAGTTTCAGTAAAACAAGATGTGGTACCGTTATGGCAGGCAGGTCCTGCTGGTAATACTTCTACAACTAATGCATCCTGGTCACAATCTGCTTTAATCGATACTACTTTTTGTGTATGACCACTTGTTGCTCCTTTATGCCAAAGTTCGTTTCTTGAGCGTGAATAAAACCATGTTTCATTCGTTTCAATTGTTTTTGCTAAAGATTCCTCATTCATATAGGCAACTGTTAATACTTCTTTGGATTGCGCATCTTGAACAACCGCTGTTATTAAACCTTGCTCATTAAATTTGACATCAATCATCGTACAGGAACTCCTTTTTTTCGTAAATAAGCTTTCACTTCTGCTACACTCGTCTCTTTATAATGGAAAATGGATGCAGCTAAAGCGGCATCTGCATCAACCTCTTGCAAAACTTCAGCAAAGTGCTCTGCCTTGCCTGCTCCCCCACTTGCAATGACTGGGACCGTTACAGCCTCGCGTACAGCTTTTGTTAAGGCTAAATCAAAACCCGTTTTCTCGCCGTCCTGATTCATGCTTGTTAATAATATTTCACCTGCACCTAGACGCACTGCCTCTTGTGCCCAACCAACAGCTGTCCAGGTTGTTTTATTGCGTCCTCCATGCGTATAAACCATCCATGTATGATCTTCTTCACTGAACCTAGCATCAATGGCAACGACGATACATTGTGCACCAAAATAGTCAGAGCCCTCTTGTATTAGTTCTGGACGTTGCAATGCAGAAGTATTAATGGACACTTTATCTGCCCCCGCACGTAAAAGTCTTTTCATATCATCTAGCGTACGAATACCACCACCTACTGTAAACGGAATGGCTAATGTAGCTGCTGTTTGCCGGACAACATCCACCATCGTTTCGCGTCCTTCATGTGAAGCGGAAATATCTAAAAAAACAAGCTCATCTGCGCCTTGCTCATCATAAAACTTTGCCAGCTCTACTGGGTCTCCAGCATCACGTAGTCCTATAAATTGAACACCTTTCACAACACGCCCTTCTTTTACATCCAGGCATGGAATTATACGTTTTGTTAGCATGTTATTTTCACTCCTTCAAGCCATTGCTGTAGTAAGTACATACCGAAATCTCCTGACTTTTCAGGGTGAAACTGCATGCCTGTATAGTTTCCTTTCGCTACAATACCAGGCACTTGGATATTTTCATAATCTGCACATGCTACTAACTCCTCATGGCTCATACTAGCAGCATAAAATGAATGTACAAAATAGACGTAACGATCTGCTGGAATATGAGGAAGCCAGCTTGGTTGTTGTATCACTTCTAGCTCATTCCATCCCATATGAGGAACTCTTGGAACATCCGTAAATTTAGTAATACGACCAGCGAAAATGCCTAGCCCCGCTGTGTTCGTTCCTTCATCACTTTCCTGAAATAGTAGCTGCATGCCAAGACAAATCCCAAGTAACGGCTTTTTCGTCTCCTTAATAAAATCAATTAGTCCTGTTTCAGCTAATCGCTTCATCGCATCAGGAAAAGCCCCTACCCCTGGTAAAATACAAGCATCTGCTTCAGCTAAAAGACGACTGTCTGCTGTGACTATTACTTCTACACCTAATCGTTTTAAAGCCTGCTCCACGCTAAATAAATTGCCCATGCCATAATCGATTACACCAATTTTCATGTTAACAGCCCCTTAGTGGACGGCACACCTTTCACCCGTGGATCAATTTGAACCGCGTCATCGATGGCTCTCGCTAAAGCTTTAAAAATAGCTTCTATTATATGATGTGTATTATGACCGTATGGAACGATGACATGGATGTTCATGCGAGCTTCCAGTGCAAGCTTCCATAAAAATTCATGCACGAGCTCTGTATCAAATGTACCTACCTTTTGTGTCAGCTGTGGTGTGACACGGTATTCCAAATGAGGGCGGTTTGAGCAATCGACAACAACTTGCGCTAATGCATCATCCATTGGCACAAATGCATTCCCATAGCGTTTAATTCCCTTTTTATCACCTAATGCTTCACGAATGACTTGCCCTAGTACAATGCCTATATCCTCTGTTGTATGATGGTCGTCAATATACGTATCACCGTTTGCTAGTATTTTGCCATCAAATAACCCATGCTTCATAAATAGATCCAACATATGATCCATAAAAGGGACACCTGTATTAATTTCTACTTTCCCTTCCCCATCTAAATTCAATTCAACAGCGATTTTCGTTTCATTCGTATTTCGTTCTATTTTTGCATAGCGCATATGATGACTCCCCTTTATCCCAACCGCGTGACTCTACTGCTCGAGCGTGACCTTCAAGACCTTCCATACGCGCTAGTCGAGCAATTTTCGGTGCATGTTGAACCCACGTTTTTTCACTGTAATAAACAACACTCGTTCGCTTAATAAAATCATCTACGTTTAACCCACTCGCAAAACGCGCTGTACTATTTGTTGGTAGTACATGATTTGTCCCCGCAAAATAATCGCCTACCGGTTCTGAGCTGTAACGTCCAATAAATATAGCCCCTGCATGCGTAATTTTTTCTGCCTCTTTTTCAGCATTCGCAGTGATAATTTCTAAATGCTCTGGAGCCAATGAATTCACAGCACGAATTGCTTCCTCTATCGTTTCAGCTACATATATGTGGCCAAATTTTTCAATAGATTGGCGTGCAATTGATTCACGTGGTAAGTTGGATAATTGTTTCTCGACTTCTTCCAATACTGCCTGAGCTAGAGTATCACAAGTTGTAATCAGGATTGCACAAGCAAGGGCATCATGCTCTGCCTGCGATAATAGATCCGCTGCTATTTCATCCGCATAAGCTGTTTCATCTGCTAAAATAGCTATTTCACTTGGTCCCGCAATCATATCAATAGCCACTTCACCAAACACTTCGCGTTTGGCTAACGCCACATATATATTGCCAGGGCCAGTAATTTTATCAACAGCTGCGACTGTTTCTGTTCCATATGCAAGGGTAGCAATCGCCTGTGCTCCGCCTATTTTATAAATTTCTGAAATGCCTAATATATGTGCAGCTACAAGAACTGCTGCTGGTAATTTCCCATCTTTACCTGCTGGTGAAGTCATTACGATACGGTTTACACCCGCTACTTGTGCAGGAATAACATTCATGAGAACAGATGATGGATAGGCCGCTTGACCACCCGGAACATATACCCCAACTGCATCAAGCGGAATAATCCGCTGCGCAAGCCAAGAACCATCCTCTAAAGACATTCGAAATCCTCGACGTTGTTGCTGTTCATGATAAGCACGAATATTGGCTGACGCCTCTGTTAAATCCTGCAAAAGCTGCGAATCAAAGTTTGCTACCGCCTCATCTATTTCTGCTTGCGTAACACGGAATTCATTCACTACAATGCCGTCCCATTTTTCACTATACGCTTTTACAGCTGAATCTCCATGTTCCCTTACGTTTTTCAACACTTCCCGTACTACTTTTAACTGTTCTTCATTCCCACTTTCTAATGGACGCTTTAATGAAATATCGCTTGTTAATGTCGTAATTTGCACGAATAATCCCTTCTCTCTAATTCACACATTTTTTTAAACGGGTAACTAAATCTAAAATACGCGCACTTTTCATTCTGTAGCTGACAGGGTTTGCGATCA
>DEQI01000097.1:2637-6063 GCA_002360295.1 Planococcaceae bacterium UBA3370 | reverse complement strand
CGATCTGCTAAGCCAATCATAGGAGCTAACTCAATCGAACCATTTAACTCAATAATTTCAACTTGTTCGCCGTTTTCTTTATAATATTTCATCGCAATATGTGGGTACTTTGTTGCAATACGTGGTGCTACTTCATTCATCGTCGTATTCGGCAGTCCGGCTGATGCCATATAGCAAGTACTAATTTTTAAATCGAGCAATTCATGCACAGTACGTTGCTGCTCTAACAACACATCTTTTCCCGCAATTCCAATATCGGCCACCCCATGTTCAACATAGACAGGGACATCCATCGGTTTTGCTAAAATAAAACGAATTTGTTCTTCAGGTATTTCAATTAATAGTTTTCGAGACATTTCGACTTCTTCCGGTAAATTGAACCCTGCATCCAGTAACATTTGATAGGCCTCTTCAAATATGCGCCCCTTTGGCATGGCGATTGTTAACTCATTCATACTGGCTCCTCCTGCCCATTCATATAGAACACCTCTTGAAACTGCGCTTTATACGCTTCAACATTTGACAGCCCGACTGTTGATTGCAATGTAACACGGCTATTTTGCTCACGTAATAATGTTGCTTGTTTTAACGCTTGTGTATAGGCTTGTGGCTCGAATAGTACAAGAACTTTCACATTTTCGATTGTTCGTTGGGGGACTGCCTCCAGTAGTCGATCTACTCGTAAACCGAAGCCAGTTGCTCCAACATTTGTTCCAAAATGTTCGAGCAAACCATCATAGCGACCTCCGTTACCTAGAGGGAAGCCACTCCCTTCTGCAAACACTTCAAATAACATACCCGTGTAATAATTCATGTGACTCGATAATGTAAAGTCAAAGGCAATGTAATCAATTAAGCCCGCCTGTTCTATTAACTGTTCTAATTGGCGCATATAAGTAAGTGCATCATTTTTACGCATATATTTTTCGATATCGATTAAAGATGACACATTCGTTACTTCTTCAATAAATTGTAATAATGCATCGGTTTTCGTTTTCGGCAAGTCAAAGGAAAGAACCGCTTCTTCAAAACCGACATAATTACGCTCTACTAAAAGCTTTCGTAAAATTTTTGTTTCGTTTTCGCTTTCTGTATAGTCCTGTAAAATGGTGTGTAATACACCCGCATGTCCAATCGTTACTTTGAATGACGTGATACCAAATGCTTGGAGTAATTCAATCACTGTGATGATCATTTCTACATCAGCAAAAACGGAGCGATCTCCAATTAACTCTACACCCATTTGCTCAAATTCAGCAGGTCGCCCCCCTTCTGTTTGCTGTGCACGAAATACATTTGCAAAATACGCTAATCGTTGTGGGATTTTCTCCTTTAATAACTTAGAAGTTGCAACACGTGCAATTGGTGTTGTCATATCTGGTCTGAGAACTAATGTATTTCCCTGACTATCTACTAATTTAAATAATGAAGAATCCGTAATAGCTGACGCTTTTCCTACTGTATCGTAATATTCCACAGTAGGCGTTTTAATAAATTCATAGCCTCGTTCACGTAAAAAGCTTCGTCCTGTTTCACGTACTACTTCTAGCTTTTCATAAATATTCGGGAATGTATCGCGCATTCCAAGTGGTTTTTCAAACAATTTAATTGCAGACATTTTGACACATCCTAAACTTTTTACTTTAGTTCACTAGAGTATTAGATTATAAAAGTAATTCTATCTCTATAATTTTTATCCGTCAATAAATTTCACTAAAATTTAACAAAATAAATAATATTCTGTTTTTTAAAATTAGGCAGTATTGAATACCAAAAAAAATCGACAAAATCCCACTACAGGATTTTGTCGATTTTTTAATTTTGCCCTAATGGTTGTTCTTTTGCTTTACGGGCTGCCATTTCTTCCGCAGTAAAAATGATATTCATCGGGTTTCCACCTGCCATACAGCCTGCCGGCACATCTTTATGAACAAGTGTGGCAGCAGAAACAATGGCCCCATCACCAATTTCGACACCTGGTAAAATAGTAGAATTAGCTCCCACCATGACATTAGAACCAATTTTCACATTACCTAAACGATATTCTTCAATTAAATATTCATGTGCCAAAATGGTCGTATTAAAGCCAATAATCGTATTTTCACCAATGGAAATTCGTTCTGGAAACATCGTATCAGGCATAACCATCAACGCAAGCGATGTTTTATCACCTATTGTCATATGTAAAAACGTGCGATACAACCAATTTTTCACTCGCATAAAAGGTGTAATGCGGCCAATTTGAATAATAATAAAGCATTTCATTACTTTCCAAAAGGACACCGTTTTATAAACATGCCATAACGAATTCGCTCCCTCTACTTGATAACGCTCCGTTCTTCTCATTCAGTAGTCCCTTTCACAATCGTCAATAAATCTGTCATATGATGCAATATATATGTCGGATTGAATTGCTGTAAAAAGGCTTCTCCTTTAATTGACCAAGCAACACCTGCGGAACGAACACCTGCATGATGCGCTGCTTCGATATCATGTGAATTGTCTCCGATCATTATGACATCGTCTTTCGTTAAGTTTAGCTTTTGTAGTGCTAATAAAATAGGCTCAGGATGCGGTTTTACGTGTTGGACATCTTCTGTACCTATATAAAACTCAAATAAATGACTAGCACCTAGTACTTGCAAGCCCCGTTCAATCATTGCACGACTTTTTGTAGAAACAATGACTAAACGAATGCCAAGTGCTTTTAATTGCTCTAAAGTAGACACTACGCCATCATACTGTGTCACAAGTTCATCATGATGAGCTATATTCCATTCACGATATTTGGCAATCAATTGATCTGTTTCATTTGGTGCAATTTCGTCAAATGTTTGTTTTAATGACGGACCAATGAATTTTAAGCAATCTTTTGGCGAAAATTGCCCGGGAAATCTTTCTTCCAAAACATGCATAAATGTTTGGATGATTAGCTCGTTTGTATTTAAAAGAGTACCATCAAAATCAAATAATAACGCCTTAGTCATGCTCATTCTCCTTACTTATCTAAATAATGTACTACAGGTTTCACCGTGAGGCGACGATAAATAATCGCACTTATACCAACAACAATGCAAATAATTGATACAACTTGTGCTGATCGTAAATCACCAATTAAGTACAAGCTATCTGTACGCATTCCTTCAATAAAGAATCGTCCTATTGAATACCAAATTAAATAGAAGAAGAACATCTCTCCTCGGCGCCAGTTCAATTTACGGCTCACTAATAAAATAATGAAGCCGATTATATTCCACACTGATTCATATAAAAATGTAGGATGTACATATGTTCCTTCTTTTTCAATGTACATTTGTTCAATAATCCAATCAGGGAGCATTAAATTTTCTAAAAAACTACGTGTTACTGGACCACCGTACGCTTCTTGATTCATAAAATTGCCCCAACGTCCGATTATTTGTCCAA
>DEQI01000097.1:1731-2543 GCA_002360295.1 Planococcaceae bacterium UBA3370 | reverse complement strand
CCAATTAAGGCTCCATGAATTGCGATACCGCCATTCCAAATTTCAATAATTTTGCTTGGATTTTCACCGTAATAATCCCATTTCATCGCTACATAGTAAATACGAGCAGATAAAATAGATATCGGTACAGCCCAAATTAATAAATCAGCCAGAAAATCTTTATGCAGCCCTAATCTCACTGCTTCTCTTTGTGCTAAAAAATAGGCTAGTACGATCCCAAGTGCTATTAAAATTCCATACCATCTTACATGAATGGGGCCAATGGAAAATGCTATTGGATCAATAGCCATTAATAAAAAAGTCATATTTTACTCCTCTCTAACTTACTTTTTATAAAAAGTCATCCATATCATTATTAGAGGCAATAACAGCATCTAATCTTCGAGAAAACTCCTCGGCTGCATTGACACCCATTCTTTTCAGGCGGTAATTCATTGCAGCTACTTCAATGATTACCGAAACATTTCGCCCAGGCTGTACGGGAATCGTTAGTTTCGTTAGCTCTGTATCCATTATTTTAATTTTTTCCTCATCTAATCCAAGACGATCGTATACTTTAGTTGGATCCCAATTTTCCAACTCCACTACGAATGTAATTCTTTTATATGGACGTATTGCACTCGCACCAAACAACGTCATTATATTAATAATGCCGATGCCGCGAATTTCCAATAAATGCTCTAATAATGGTGGTGGGCTACCAATCAGTAAATTTTCCGACTCCTGTCGTATTTCGACAGAATCATCGGCTACCAATCGATGTCCTTTCTTGACTAACTCCAGTGCTGTTTCACTTTTACCAACACCACTTT
>DEQI01000097.1:0-1546 GCA_002360295.1 Planococcaceae bacterium UBA3370 | reverse complement strand
GGAACTTCCATATTACGAGAAATAATAATAGCCGGTGTATTTTGGGAACATAAACATTGCATGCGCTCTAGCTTGACATCATGCGGCAGTAATTCAAAAAACGATAATTCAGTTTTACCAAGTAGCTGCACACGATTCGCCGGATAATGCGTAAAATAACCTGCCATTTCAAGTCCAGGTCTTGAAATATCACTTGTTGTTATGTAGCGTCCTATTCCCTCATGTCCGCTTACAAGTTGCAAATTGAATTTCTCCATAACGTCCCTAGTTGTTACTTGAATCATTCGTGTATCTCCTCAATTTTTTGATTTATGGCTATATGCGTACATGTACGAAGATGGATAATAGGGTAACGTAGAGATACGCCCTTCCTTCTAAATAGCACAAATATATTTCATCTCATTTTATTTTAACATGTCCCCATTATTTTACTATGTATTTAGCCTATAAAAAAATCGAGCACCTAACTCGATGCTCGATTTTCCCTATTATTTTTGTGCCGCTAACCATTCAGCTACTTTTTCAGCGTCCTCACCTTTAATTAAGCCACCAGGCATACCTTTATTCGTGCCGTTCAAAATGATATCTAAAATTTCGTCTTGAGATAAACGAGAACCAACATCATTTAGTGCAGGTGCATTGCCCATTCCTTGAAGGTTACCACCGTGGCAAGATGCACAGTATTGCATAACGATTTTTTCACCTTCTGGTTTATCTGTTGCACCATTAGAACTATCATCTCCACCACCACATGCTGCTAATACTAATGCAGAACCGAATACTACTGTTAACCACTTTTTCTTCATGATGAACCCCTCCATAAATGAATATTTCATATCAAACTATAGTATAGCAAAATTAGGTACGTTTGAAACCTTCACCCAATACCTCGTATGCATCGGAAACGATGACAAATGCTGTCGGATCAACGGTTTTAATGACTTGTTTCAGCTTTGTGAATTCCGTTTGATTGACAACAACCATTAAAATCTGTTTGTCCTCACCAGTATAGCCACCGATAGCAGAAAGTTTAGTAACACCCCGATTCACATCGGAAAATATAGCATCACGTATTTCATTTTCTTTGTTTGTTATAATATGAACCATTTTCGATTGGCTAAAGCCTAGTTGAATAATATCAATTGTCTTTGTTGTCACATATAAACCGATTAAAGCGTAAAGTCCCTTTTCTAGGTCAAATACGATCGCTGCACTTATAGCGATGATTCCATCAATAAGTAGTACGCTCGTACCTAATGATAGACCTGTATATTTTGTAATAATTTGCGCTAATAAGTCAGTACCACCTGTCGAAGCTTTTCCTTTAAATACTAAACCTATCCCCAGACCAACAAATATACCACCGAAAAGCGCACCTAATAACGGATTTAATGTCCAAGGTTCCCAACTATCCGTTAATATAACGAAAAAAGGCAATGTTAATGTACCCACAAACGATTTAATGCCGAATTTTTTCCCTAAAATTAAAACTCCAGCAATAAAGAGAGGTATATTAAATGCATATTGAACAAGTCCTGCATTCCAC
>DEQI01000181.1 GCA_002360295.1 Planococcaceae bacterium UBA3370 | reverse complement strand
CAATCGGGCCATATTGTTGAATAAGAAAAGGTGCTGATTAATAACAATAAGAGATTTGCTATACAAGTTTTTATACAGATTAAAGAACAAGCTCTTGCTCATCTGTATAAAATGTTGCATAACCTAATGTTCATACAAAAAGGCACGAAGCGTTGATTTTAACAATGTTCGGACCATTTTAATGTGTCCCTAAACTTGCATTTGGGACCGCGAGAGCCATTAGAATTTCAGGCGCCAATATCTTATTTTTAGTAACACGTATTGACTGGATATTATGTTAAAATTGTTTTAGGTAGTTATATAAAAAATACTTAAAATTTACTTGGTAGAAATATATTGAAAGGGTGGTATAGCGTAGTGAGAAGTAAAGCGGCTCTTATTAGTTCAGCTTTAATTTTATTTATATGTATGCTTTTATATTTCCCCTATCCTAATAATAGATTGTTGGAGGCACGATCTACATTTATGTCATTTCCAATAAGGAATCAAGATGGATATATAGTTTTAGGAATAGTAGGATCGGTAATGTTTATAATTGCTATGATTTTGTTAGTTAATAGTATAAAGAAATATCACATTCGAACAATCATAATCGTATTGATAGGTTACTCATTATTGCCCAATTTCTTCATTATGTTGTATCAAGAAACAGTGGCAAATGGTATTTATGCAATTTCTTACGATGGTAACGGAAATTGCACTTTTGATTCTGTAAATCAAGACTTAATCAATGGAGAATGCGGTTTTATTTTACATAATCGTAGTAATGAATCGGTGTCCTTTGAATTAGAATTTTTGGATCTGTATTTATGGAACGATGAAGTACGGTCGGAATCGCTTATGAATCTAGCTGGTGCGTATAGCATTACAATAGAAGCCAATCGTCAAAAACCGATTCATTTGAAAGAATTACTTGATGTTTCAGAGGTTCCAAATCATATTGAAGGGGGAACATCATCTAGGGTTCATTTTAAATTAATAAAGGGAGAAAATACACGTATTTTATAGTTTATACCAACCAACAATTTAGATTGTAAGTGTTGAGTTATTAAATATATTCACTTAAATTAACTGAGGCTAAATAGCAGTACACAATATTATTTATTAATGCTTAATATTTCCTCAATCTGGCGCGGTTTTTCAATAAGAATCGCAAGCCATTTGCTCTTTCTATTGCGATTTTGAATGTAAAGCTCGTCCAGTTGGTAAAATAGGGGAAAAAGAACGGGGTTTCCAGGCTTGAATTCCGTTCTTGTTTATTATCACTTAGAAAGTGGTCAGCTTTCCCTATATTAGTAATGCACTCTAGCCTTTTTGAATCCATCATATACAGTAATCGCGGCACTAAATATAAAGATGCCGATGGCGCCATTCACTATCCACATCGTAAATTGACTTTTCGTGATTTCAAATATATCGCCCATATATATTACGAACGCTTCATTCATTAAATTTGGATTCACTAAAATAATTATGAAAATAATGGTCACAGCTATTTCGAATATCGTGTTAAAGATAGCCATTTTTTTGGTCCATTGTTGTTTTAGCAACTTGTAAAGAGCAAAACCTATTTCAAGTCCGATAATGATTACAACGATTGGCAGAAACTTTTGCAAAACTTCTTCGTTTAAAGCCGGAATCACAAATTCCAGTCTTCCGCCTTCCCCTTCATAAACACCGACAAGTTTATTGGCATAAAAATAAAGTGTTGCCCAAATAGCTGTCCATAATAAGCTACCAAAAACCTCGAACTTTGAAATCGCTTTTTTCTTAGGGATATAAGGGATATTTTCCAAATCATCTGCAGTCCATTTTTTCAAGCTTGAATTCAGTGGATGCGGCTCTTTATCCTTTTCGACTCTATCTATCATCGCGAAAATGATTGTTAGCCAGAAAAAGACATGGATTCCCACTGCGATCATCGTCCAAATTCCTTCCCCGATAATAGCTAATACACTATTTAATATGGCCCCTTCTCCGCTGTACACGATAATATGTTCTGTAATAATCGTAATGAGGGCAATGAAAGCTGCGATCGGTACAATCATTTTAAGTAATGAAACATATACATCAAAATAGCGTGGACCGATAAGATGCATCGGTTGGTCTTTGTACCCGTTAGCCAAAACTGACGGGTTGCCCAATTGATTGAGCACATCTTTGACATCTTCTTCATTGTATTTTTCAGGCAGCATATCCTCTATCGTTGAGCGTAACTCAAGTGCAATATCGGAACGCATCTTTTCAGGTAATCTCCGAGTGACTTCTTGAATATAAATTTCAATGTTCTTCATCTTCGTCATCCTCTCTTAATAATGCATAAAGTTCCTTCGAATTGTCGCTCCATTCCTTTTTCAATTGCAAAAAGATTTCCATCCCATAATCGCTCAATACATAATATTTGCGTGGCCTGCTCTCAGTTGTATCCCAGCTGCTTGTAACCAGCTCTTGCTTTTCTAACCTGCGTAGCAATGGATATAACGTACTTTGATCAATGGATATACCCGCCCCTTCTAATAACTGGACTAATGAATAGCCATATTGTGGCGTTCTTAATTGGCTTAAAACGGCTAAAGTCAATGTACCCCTCCTCAGCTCTGTCATCAAAGAATTCAGTAAGTTGCTCATTTATGCTTAACACCTCAAATTATTATAATGTATGTCATATAGTATTATTTTTATACTATGCATCATACAGTATAAATGTGATAATTTCAACTGAAGTGAATAACAAAAAAGCTGTGATGCAAAATCCGATTACCCCGGACTTTTGCATCACAGCAAACAGTTCTTACTATTCATCGACTTTGTCTGATTCAAATTGCTCGAGCAATGAACGTACTTCATCCGTTGACTTTTTGTTCATCAATTGATTTCTTAGTTCACCGGCCCCACGGAAGCCCTTTACATAAATTTTGAAGAAACGATGAAGTCCTGACAGTGAACGCGGTAAATCTGCAGCATACTTGTCCTGAAGATAAGTTGCAGTTTCAAAAGGTCAATATAATCCTCAGGTTTCCGCGCCTGCAGTTTTTACAAGTATTTGCCCTACTGCAGTGTAAAGATCAGCGTCACCATGATTTTCCATAACAAAACTTACTTCTTCATTTAGTAAGTGTGTTTCCAATGCCTGATGATATTTTTCATCAATTGGCAGTTTAAAGTAGCAAAATGTTATTCAAGTTTTTATGCAAATTTATAAACAAGCTCTGCGAGTATAAACACTGCAACTTCAACAATTTATACCATATGTATAGTAAACTGTATAATCGATCGTTCAAGCGCAAAGGCACAAATGTTGATTTAACAACATTCGTGCCTTTGTGGTGTATGCCCAAACTTTGATTTGGGAACGTTATTTGTATAGAGGTGTATTTAAAAATCGCTTAATTTAAACATCGTTTTCAAATTTGGCAAAGTAAAATATCCATTTTTTCGAAACGAGATAAGTATCTAATTCACCTTGAGTTGCTCGTTCGACTGGTGGATTAATAATTTTAAAGCCTTGCGAATTTTCAATTTTAGAATGAGTACTACTAAGATATTCATATTCCACAATTTCAGCTTTAATCGCTGAAATTGGATAGCCCATCAAAAATACATGCGTGCGAATTGCCATTTCAGGTGTAGCGTGAAAACCTAAAATTAGACCAATGAATATTAAAAGAAAAGATATTTTTATAATTTTCACTATGTACCTCCTCGTATATTAGTATTAAG
>DEQI01000280.1:3099-5487 GCA_002360295.1 Planococcaceae bacterium UBA3370 | reverse complement strand
GTAAATCAACACGCTTGATAAAAGATAAAAGTATTATTTAACAATACCCATATTTGGACATAATACTTGTCAAAATGGGTATTGTTTTCTTTTCTATCAACCTATTTCGAGCTATAATAAAAACAGAACTATTTAGGAGGTCGAAATAATGACACAATTAGATCCAACGCTTCAAATGTTAAAGGAATTAACTGATGCAAATGGTATTCCAGGGAATGAACGTGCACCACGTGAAGTCATGAAAAAACATATTGCCCCATTTGCCGATGAAATTGAAACCGATCATTTAGGTAGTTTAATCGCTAAAAAAGTAGGGGACGAAAACGGTCCTAAAATTGTCGTTGCTGGACACTTAGATGAAGTTGGATTTATGGTAACGAAAATTGACGATAGAGGATTTATTAGCTTCCAGACAGTTGGCGGCTGGTGGGGGCAAGTTATGCTTGCTCAACGTGTGACAATTACAACGCGTAAAGGTGAAGAAATTGTTGGCGTAATTGGTTCAAAACCTCCGCATATTTTACCAGCAGAAGTACGTAATAAACCAGTGGATATGAAAGACATGTTTATTGATATCGGTGCTACTTCTAAAGAAGAGGTATTAAGCTGGGGCGTATTGCCAGGGGATATGGTAACTCCTTATTTCGAATTCAATGTGATGAAAAACGAAAAACATTTACTAGCTAAAGCATGGGATAACCGAATCGGCTGTGCCATTGCTATAGATGTGTTACGTGCGTTAAAAGATGAGCAGCATCCAAACATTGTGTATGGTGTAGGAAATGCTCAAGAAGAAGTCGGTTTACGTGGTGCTAAAACATCTACGCATAAAATTCAACCAGATATCGGCTTTGCAGTAGACGTTGGTATTGCTGGAGATACACCAGGTGTAACACCAAAAGAATCGACTTCAAAAATGGGTGCAGGTCCACAAATCGTTATTTACGATGCATCAATGGTTGCGCATAACGGTTTACGTGATTTCGTGATTGATGTAGCGGAAGAGAACAATATCCCATTCCAATTTGAAGCAATTCCTGGCGGTGGTACAGACGCTGGCTCGATCCACATTACAGCAAACGGTGTACCATCACTTGCAATCGGTGTAGCAACGCGCTATATTCACTCCCATGCAGGTATTTTACATCGTGATGACTACGAGAATGCCGTTAAATTAATCGTAGCAGTGATCAAAAAATTAGACCGTGAAACAGTGAATAAAATTATTTTTGATTAAGAACGGATTAAACGAAATAGATATACAGTAGTTTTGCCTTCTAACAGAAATGTTAGGAGGTTTTTTGCATTGGGTAAACCAAAGAAGTGTGAGAGTATAACAAAAGGACTTGTGTGCATGAGTTAAATCATACTTACAAGTCCCTAGATTAATGTGAGATGCATATTGTTGTTGATAACAATATGTTTATTTTATATTTTTGAAAGTAACCAATTTTTCATGGTTTTTTCCGTATTTGCTTCTTGTGGCATCTTTATGAAAGATTTTTTAAAAGGTTCTTTGTCTGTATCGAAGAAAAGAATCTTTTCATTAGAATCTTTTGCATAATAACAATATCCCTCATATTCAATATTATCTATAAACACAATTGGATGTTCATGTTGCATTGTGCAAAGTACCATTTCGGCATTTAGATTGCCATAGATAGATTGAACTTGATGTAAAAAATCTTTATGTACAGGTATAGCAGGTGGAGGAAGAATAAGTTTTCTTTGTTCATCACCTAAATAATGTTCTTCAATGTACACTATATAATAATCACTTTCCCTAAATGACTCTTTCTCACGTTTCTTTAGAAATAAATTAATAAACTTATTTGATAATTTATGCAAATGACGAGAGGGAGGAAGTTTTTCACCAAATAATAATAAAGTTAATTGTTTCATAAAGTGCTCCTAATAATTTTACCTTTTTCTAACTAACTGAAAATCTAAAATTCTTTCAGTATCGTGATTGTAGCACATTAGGGGAGAAAGTAGTGTACATAACATAGCAGAATTTGAGTTATTAGAGGAGAATTGAAAGAGATTTATCGTTACATCGAAGCGAGTTGATACAGGAGAATAAATGAATAATCAAAGGACTCGCATACATGGTATTCAATCACACAAACAAGTCCTTAGTTATCAGCTATGTAAAATTTAATGAGTGTTAATAGAATCGAATGTTTTTAAAGTGTAACTGTTATATTATTGTTGTTTTAGTGTTGAGAAAATCTTCTTAAAAAGTAATACAACGAACCTAATTAAGAGCATGTAGATGAATGCTTCAAAAAAACTAACACATAAGATAAATACATAACGTCCAAAATCTTCTAACTCATTTACAGAAAAATGTTGAATTTCAAAATCAAAAAACAAAGTTCTAAAACT
>DEQI01000280.1:0-2935 GCA_002360295.1 Planococcaceae bacterium UBA3370 | reverse complement strand
AGTTGCTGTGCTGTTTTGAAATTCAAAATAACGTAACCTGTTTTTTCATAGTCAAAACTAGTGGATTCAAATTGCTTTGTTTTTGCTAAATACCAAATAGTATATGTATTTGTGGATTCCCAAAAATAAGTGATAAAAGGAATTTTATTTTCTTCGATCACTAAACCAATTTCTTCTAGCAATTCTCTTGATAATGCTTCTTCTATACTTTCATCTTTTTCAATTCTTCCACCAACTGTTGTTAAGAGTTGTTCTTCTTCATCCCAAGAAAGGACAATATTTCCCTCAGCGGTTATTGGTATACAGTGTACGCCTGCTATTATATGATTCTTTGGTAAATCTTTGATTAAAGTTAACATGACGAATCTTAATCTTCCTGCTCTTTTGAAATGGCCGAAAATTCTTTCTATAAAGAATCGTAACATAGTGGAGTATTTTGGTATAGGTAAAGTGCACCAAGTACGAATTACTATTACTTATAAAAGATACGACAAGCGCTAGATGACTTCTATAAAATCAATTCTTGTGAAGAAATGTACTAACGAAGCAAGTTAGTTACTTGTATTCAACAATGGGCCATGCAAGGCTCTTCAATAGGATCGAACTCGCACCTTGAAACAATAAGTTCTCCAGATGGTAATTATACAATTGATTTTTATAGATGGGATGTAGGAGCAGCGGGCACATTTGGAATAAGGGGAGAGTTAAATGGACCTCTTTGGTGTAAGAAAAGGATTTATTATGAAATAAGAACGGAAAAAGTAGATTTCGAATGGGTAAATAATAATACCGTATCTATAAATAATCATATTTTGAATTTAAAAGAAGGGGATACTTATGGATATCGGTGAATAACGCATCCTCAGGATTGAAGATGCGTTTTGTTATGCTCATCAAAAAGCTACAAACCAAACTTATTCAAAATAAATGAGTAACACTCCGCCATTTCACGCAACTGGTTGAAACGACCGGATGCACCGAAGTGTCCTGCACCCATGTTAGTTTTTAAAACAAGAATGTTGTCATCTGTTTTTAATTCTCGCAGGCGAGCTACCCATTTAGCGGGCTCCCAATATCCGACGCGCGGGTCATTTATGCCTGTCGTGATATACATATTAGGGTAAGGCTTTGCTTCTACATTGTCATACGGACTATAAGATTTCATGTAGAAATAATCTTCCTCTTTATGCGGGTTACCCCATTCATCCCATTCTAAAGTTGTTAATGGAATAGAATCATCTAGCATCGTTGTCAAAACATCGACAAATGGTACTTCTGGAACAATGACTTTAAAACGATCACCCGCCATATTAGCTACGGCACCTACTAACAATCCACCAGCACTTCCCCCACGAGCTGCAATGAGTTCGGGAGTTGTAAAGTCTTGCTCGATTAAATAATTCGCTGCATCGATAAAGTCCGTAAAGCTATTGCGTTTTTTCTGCATTTTGCCGTTGAAATACCACGTACGCCCCAACTCTGAACCACCACGCACTTGCGCAACCGCCATTATCACACCTTTATTAAGTATTGGTAGACGGTAAGCGCTAAAAAATGGATCGCTACTATATCCATATGAGCCGTATGCATCTAAAATAAGCGGCGCTGGTCCATTGTCAAGCGCATCTTTTTTGTAGTAAAGAAGTATTGGAACGTTTACTCCATCAGCTGCTGTTACCCAAACTTGCTGTTGTACGTATTGCTCACGGTCGTAGTCACCTGTAACAGGTGACTCTTGCAAAACATCCTTTTCCTCGGATTCAATATCGATACTTATTGTCGTTTTTGGAGTTAAAAATGATTGGTATTGCACTAATACTTCTGAAGCTTCATAATCTTGATCTGGGACAAGTGATACGGAATAAATTGTTTCATCCCAATCTAACTTAATTAATGAATCACCCTCGATACGCCAAACTTGCTTTAACCCATTTTCGCGCCCTGTTACATAAACAAGTTGTTTAAATGGATAAATATTTTCGATAAAATGGCTCTCTAAGTATGGAACAACAGCTGTTCGTTTATTGAAGTTATCCAATGGGCAACGAAGTAATGTGAAGTTCAGCGCATTTTCATTCGTTAAGAGTAAAAGCTCGTCTTCCCAATGCTCTAGATGGTATTCGATACCTTCTCGACGTACTTCAAATAACTGAGGTGCTAATAATGGTTCATCCGCATCAATAATTTGCACTTCTGTAGTCGTAGTTGATTCGGAAATTACGAAAATAAAACGACTACTTTTTGATTTATTAATAAATAAAGTAAACGTTACGTTCTTTTCTTCAAATAAAAGCTCATCGGACGTATAATGAGTACCAATTTCATGACGCCAAACTTGATATGGACGTTGTAATTCATTCAGCTTGACATAAAAAATGTATTGTCCGCAATTACTCCACTCAACGCTATTGTATATATAAACGTTTGGAATTGTATCTCCTAATAGCTCACCCGTATGCAAATCCTTAATAAACAACGTATAGCTATCTGTTCCTTCGTGATTTTCTAGATACGCAACATAGCGGTGATCTTTAGAATAACGCTGCTCAGTAACACTTAAATAGTCATGACCTTTAGTAAGTTCATTTTCATCTAAAGTAATTTCTTCCTCACAAGAAGCTAATGCAGCACGATTTTCTGCGCGTTTACGTGCGAAAATAGGATATTGTTTTTCTTTTTCTAGACGGTAGTAATAAAAATAAGGTCCTTTTTGAATGGGTACTTGACTTTCTGAGGCAGGTACCCGAGCAACCATTGCTTCATATAATTCTGTTGTTAAACTTTCTATTGGCTTCATGACCTCATCATAATAACTGTTTTCTTCTTCTAAATAAGCAATGACTTCTGGATTTGATTTATCTTTCATCCAATAATATTCATCATGTCGAACGTCCCCATGTAGTTCGAATGTATGAGGAATTTGCTTTGCAGTTAG
>DEQI01000127.1:2373-7182 GCA_002360295.1 Planococcaceae bacterium UBA3370 | reverse complement strand
TATGTCTGATTAAAAGAGGACTTAAAATTATGTAGGATATACTTAAAGTTAATAATAATTTTCCGATATAATAATTGAAAAAGAAAAAACATTTTCTAATGGTAATTATAGTTTATAAAATATATATCGTTTGAAGTGTGTAGGTGATGGAAATATTAGATGTGTATAGCATCTATTATTCATCATCCCATTTTAATTCAACGTCAAAATAGGTGTTTTTTTAGAGAAGAGATACTCGTCTCCTGCTCACAGCGTTCTATCAAGACGACCTGAATTGAATGCTTTCATCAACACACCTGAAAATATAGTTGGTTGGATTTTATCATTATTCAAATATTGAGGTTAAGTCATATGTTTCAAATAGGTAAATTGTTTAGGAAAATAAGTTATTGGGAACTCATAATTTTATCCTTTGTCATTTGTCTATGTATATGGATCCTTTGTTTTCGATACTATCAATACTTACGGGAGACAATATATGAGGAGAGTAGTGACTATTTGGATGAAATATCCAAACAAAATAGTGCAAATGTGCATCGTATAATAGAAGATTATTATACCTATTTAGACTTACTATCAAACTTACTAACCGCTCAAAGTTTCGACACAATTAATGATGTACAATCCCTGATCCATAAGCAAAAAGAATATTTACACTATCAAGATGTTCTATTGATTGATTCAAGTGGTATAGGATATAGGGAAAATGGGCAAACGATTCCACTGAGTGGCGATACGTATATTCGAGATACGCTTCTAAATAAAGAACAATCATTGTCATCTCTACAAGCCATTGATCAAAAGGAATCTGTTATTTTAGCTGTCCCAGTAGAAAATGTTATTCTGGATGGTAAAAATATTGTCGCACTTGCAGTAAGCTTTAATACAGAAGAGTTTGAACGAGTGGTGTCTATCACTTCCTTTGATGAAACAGTTCACTCATACATAATCAATCAAGAAGGTAATTCGATCTTAGGTACTTCTTCTCTTAATACTTTGTTTACGAGTAATAATCTTCTAGAAATCATCTAAAGTGATAATAATAAAATATCTAAAATGATCAATGATATGAATGTGTATCAAAGTGGTCAGATGATCGTCACATTAGACGGAACACAAATGTATATGGCATACAATCCCATTAAGCAGGAAGACTTATATCTACTGACTTTTGTACCTGTATCTGAAGTAAATGAAAAAACGAACCTTTTATTAAAAGTAATGCTCCTCATTTGTAGTAGTATATTACTTGTTTATTTAATATTTATGTTGATATTCATACTATTCTATCGACGTTATAGAATTGAACTAGAGACTATAGCATATGTCGACCCCATAACAGGAGGAAACACCCTCCAAAGTTTTTATAAGCTAGCAAAAGAAATGCTTACATTATCCAATCGAAAACAATATGCATTAGTTTATACAAATATCAAAAACTTCAAGGTACTTAATGAACAACTAGGTCATATCAAGTGCGATGATATACTGCAAGCGATTTATAAAAGTATAAACGCTAATCTTGCATGTCATGAAATTCTAGGAAGAGTAACTGCCGATCATTTTTGTGTGTTACTTGAATATCGAAGCACTCAAAACTTACTCAGTCGTTTTGATGATTGGTATGTACAGGCTAATCACCATGTTGAAAAACTGAAGAATTCTCAATGGATGCACCCAGAAATGGAATTTGGCATTTATGTTATTGACAACATCACAGTTCCTTTTCAACAGATGATGACTAGAGCTAAATTAGCGCTTCGTGAAACTATCCCTGTCCATTCTACTAGGCTCCGCTATGCTTTATACGATGATAAAGTGCGTCATCAGTTATTACGTGAAAAACAAATTGAAGACATGATGGAGGATGCCCTAAAGAAAGGGGAATTTCAGGTTTATTTACAGCCGAAATATAGTTTGCCAGATGAACGAATGATTGGCGCAGAAGCTTTAACTCGTTGGATAAGTGAATCAGAAGGAATGATTTATCCAGATGAATTTATCCCTTTATTCGAAAAAAATGGTTTTATCATTCAACTCGACTTATGGATTTTTGAAGAAGTATGTCGATTAATTCGTGGTTGGATTGATGAAGGAATAAAACCTGTTAAAGTCTCGATCAATTGCTCACGAGTTCATTTTAAGAAGCAGGACTTTTATAAGGAGTATATAAAAATTGCTAGATCTTACAATGTGCCAGAACATTTGCTTGAGCTTGAATTAACAGAAAGTCTTGTTTTAGAAGATATGAAGCAATTCAATCAGGTTATTAAGGAAATACGTCAAGCAGGATTCGGCTGTTCTATCGATGATTTTGGAAGTGTTTATTCTTCTCTTAGCATGATAGAAAATTTCCCAGTAGACACACTTAAGTTAGATAAAACATTTTTCCATCATTCAACGCATGATAGTAAGAGAACGGAGGCCGTTGTAAGTAGCATTATATCGATGGCGAAATCACTTTCTATGAAAATCGTTGCAGAAGGCGTTGAAGAACGGGAAAACGTCGATCTGTTGAAACAATTAGGATGTGACTATATACAAGGATATGTATTTGCTAAGCCGATGCCAGTGAAGGATTTTGAACAATTTTTCAAAATAAAGTACAACCATTGATCTAAGAGGTAAACGTATGGAAAAGATATTGCTTAAAAGAATAGGTTTAAATCTGAGCATAGTATCTATTGTTATATTTACGATGCTTTCAGGAGTAGTCTTATATACTGAAAGTGAGTTAGCAATTGATGAACTTGATGATACGATTAAACAACTTGAAATTTCATATATTAATAGCCAGCAAGATACAGAAACAACTAAAAAAATATTTGAGGAAGACTATTTGAATAGAGCTTATGCGATCGATTTTATTTTGCATAATAACCCAGAGACAAATTATAATATGTCTACTTTAAAAAAATTAAAGGAACTAATGTCAGTAGAATCGATTCATATCATAGCGAATACAGGAGAAATTGTACTTAGCAGTGAGGAACAATCAATCGGTTTAAATTTAAAAGACCATCAGGAATCTGAAGCGTTTGCGAAACTGATTGATAGCAGTGACGCAAATGCAAATGTCGTACAGCTAGATGCTGTCAGTATAACGGGTAAAGAACCTAAAACGTATATAGGTGTAAAGGCAAGTTCAAAAAATTATTCAGTCATTCAGATTGGGCTAGATGCGAGTACTTTTGAAAATTTAGTAGCTAAAAATTCAATTTCGTCCATTGTCAAGAATACCCCAACTGTTTGGGAAAGAGCAGTCTTTGTTATTGATAGTAAGAGTGGCGAAATTGAAGGGATTTCATTAAATAATGAACAGGAAATACATTTTGATCATGCGGAAACTAAAGAGGAGTATCTTTCTATATTGAATAGTTCTGAGAAAGGAAAACTAATCAAAATAAATGGAGCATACAAATTCCTGAAAACGGTAAATAAAGGTGATACGATTATTGGTGCATATGTGGATGCAAAAAAGATATTCATCGCAGTGTTTTTACAAATGATGTGTTTATTAATAGGTATTTCCATTACGATAATATGTATATTTGGTGTTATAAAGTCTCTAATTAAGCGATATGTCTTGAATGATCTTTATGCTATTGAATCGACTATTAAAGAATTAATGGCTGGAAATAAAGATGTTACATTTAAAACAGAACATAATACAGAGTTTCGTTATATCACGGCGATATTGAATGAATGGAAAGAATCCTATAAATATAAATCAGAAAGAATGTCGAGAATGATTTCTTCTATTGATAGTCAAGTGGCATTATTTGAATGTATGTATTCGATAAATCAAAACTTCTATTCTAACAATATTCAAACTATTTTAGGCGTTAATAATGATGAATGGAATGAAATTATCGATTCACCAAAGGGCTTTGAAAATTATTTACAATCGCTAATGTCCCACTCTAAAGATGAAATTATAGCGCTTAAAAACAATAAATTTATTAGTATTGTCTCATTTAATAAAGAAAATGAGTTTTACGGGATGATCATGGACAAAACCGAAGATGTAAAATTAAAAAATAAAATTCAACAAGAACTTCATGTGGTCCAAAGAGAGGCTGAGGTTGATCCGTTAACAAATTTAACTAATAGAGCGCGTTTAGAAAAAACTGTTAATACATCATTGGGAAATGAACCGGGAAAAGGAATCATGATCATTTGTGATTTGGATAACTTTAAATCGGTAAATGATGAGATGGGACATCCTGAAGGAGATAAAGTGCTAAAGATATTTGCACAATGTCTAAAATCCAATTTTAGAGAAAATGATGTTGTTGCAAGAATTGGCGGCGATGAATTCGTTGTCTTCATGCGTTCGAATTTACCGATCAACGTATTAGCTGAAAAACTTCAAGCAATATTAGATAATGTCCGGAAAGAATTAAGTGTCTATCATGAGCGTTTTGGTCTTTCAACAAGTATAGGTGCTGCTTATGTAGATATTGCTAAAAATAGCTATGAAGATTTGTATTTATGTGCAGATGTGGGCTTATATATAGCAAAAAGACTTGGAAAAGACGGATTCTATATTAATGAAGATAATATTCGTTGTATGAGAGAGACCTGTATTCAATGCACGGGAGACTGCAAGAAAAGAAAGCTTTTAGGATTATAGATAATGACGTTTGAGAAAGAAAGCTGTTAGTAGATAGGACGAGGCAGCCCCTCATTTAATAATTCATATACCGGAAAATTCATTCTAGTAAGCGAATATATAGGTGTAAATTTTTAAAAATAGACGATCTAGCAGAAATAATATCTGCTAGGTCGTTTTTTTAGATTTGTATG
>DEQI01000127.1:272-2319 GCA_002360295.1 Planococcaceae bacterium UBA3370 | reverse complement strand
TTCTGCAAGTTCTTGTTTATAATTATATTAGTATATCATTAGTATTCTTTGGAGGTTATCATGGAGAAAACAGGTATTTTATTAGTTAATTTAGGCACACCAGATGCACCGACTACTGCATCTGTTCGAACATATTTGCGAGAATTTTTGAGTGATCGCCGAGTAATCGACTTACCAAGAATACAGTGG
Organism: Planococcaceae bacterium UBA3370; assembly: GCA_002360295.1. Taxonomy (GTDB): domain Bacteria; phylum Bacillota; class Bacilli; order Bacillales_A; family Planococcaceae; genus Metasolibacillus. The sequence goes on along the minus strand of DEQI01000127.1, from coordinate 2,130 downwards.
TTGCCCATCCTTCATGGGATTATCTTGCGCACAAGACCTAGAAAATCAGCTAAGCTTTATCAATCTATTTGGACAGAAAAAGGTTCTCCTCTCCTGACAAATAGCCAATTACAACATACTACGCTACAAACAAAATTGCAGTCTGACAATATACAAGTAGCATTAGCCATGAATTATGGTCAACCATCAGTCTCAGCAGAACTAGAAAGACTACACAGTTGGGGGATGAGTAAACTCATCGTACTGCCATTATTTCCACAATATTCATCCACAACAACAGCATCTGTTTGGGACAATGTAGTACAAACTATTAGTAAATGGCGAGACATTCCAGAATTCATATTTATTCGAGATTTCCCAGATCATCCGCTTTTTATTAAATGTCTTGCTAAAGGTATTGATGAGTGTATAGCCAAAAACGGTCATCCAGATTGTATTATCTTATCGTATCATGGTATCCCATTCAGATATGCTGAAACAGGTGATGACTATCCAAACCGTTGTCGTAAAACAACAGAGGCGCTGCAAAAAATATTTCCTAACCAAACGTTTATTCAATGCTATCAATCTAAATTTGGAAAAGAGCCTTGGATTGAACCATCTACAAGTGATACATTACAAGCACTGGCGCAACAAGGAAAGAAGCATGTGATAATACTTGCACCTTCGTTCACAGCAGATTGTTTAGAAACGTTAGAGGAATTAGAAGAAGAAAACCGCGAAATATTCATGAAAGCAGGTGGTCAAAGCTATCATTACATACCAGCAGCTAATAATGACCCGCTATTCATTGATGCATTAGAGGATTTAATTCGTTCCTATCTTTGATCATTCATAATGCTGCCTTGGAAAATGCTCCGAACAAACTTTTATTCATTTTTCAAAGTAGCAATTGGTTTTAACCTTGCTGCAAGATTAGCCGACAAGTCCATCTTTTGTTGTCAGTACAATAGATTTAATTCGAAATAGTTGGAGACTTTTACATGAATGATTTGTAGATGTATAATTTTGGCAATGTTGATTAGAAGAAAACAAAGCTTTAGGTTTAAATAATTAGATAAAGTACTCTTCAAATGTTTTTTTGTAGGCATATTTGTATTGAATGTAGCAAGTGCTCAAAACTGGAGGGAATTATGAAAACTATTTTTGTTAATTGGGGAGGGCATAATGTAAAGCTTACATGGCATCCTCAAATGAATTTAAATCACACTAAAACTGTAACTAGTGTTCATGCGATATGCATTCAAGAGGGGAAAGTTCTGTTAGCTCATATTAAGAATAGAGGTTTTAATTTCCCGGGGGGGCATTTAGAAAACGAAGAAAGTAATGAGGATGCGGTAGTTCGAGAAGTATATGAAGAGGCCTACGTGAGGGGAACAATAAAATACATAGGTGCTATTGAAGTGAGTCATGAGGAGAATCCTCAATATGATCCTAATGGAAAGTATCCATTAATTGCGTATCAAGCGTTTTATAAAATGGATATTACCGAGTGCTTGCCTTTTCTTCGTGAAAACGAATCACTAACTCGAATTTGGGTTGAACCGTCAGAAGTGCCTTATATTATTGATGATCATGAATTATCTACCTTAATTATGAATGAAGCATTAGAGATAGTTAATTAAGTGCTCTTGCGATTGTCGTGCTCCACCACAATCCTCGTTGTCCCTGCGGTTACTCGGGACAGATAGAGTAATGTTGAAATTCACTAGGGTGAATTTCTTTTTGTACTATTCGCAAATCCGCATGCGACTAAAAAAGAACTTGGCTCACTGTGTGAACCAAGTTCCTAGTACTTCTAGAATTGTAGATGTTTTTCGATATATCCTTTTACATCTGATATAGGCATGCAAAAACA
>DEQI01000127.1:0-240 GCA_002360295.1 Planococcaceae bacterium UBA3370 | reverse complement strand
GTGCTACGCACCACAATCCTCGTTGTCCCTGCGATTACTCGGGACAAATAGGTTAATGTTGAAATTCACTAGGGTGAATTTCTTTTTGTACTATTCGCAAATCCGCATGCGTCTATAAAAGACTTGGCTCACTGCGTGAACTAAGTCCTTCATGCTACTAGAATTTAAAATGTTTTTCAAAATATGATTTTACTTCTGAGATAGGCATGCAAAAGAGGGTGCTCCTGCGGTTGTCGTGCT
>DEQI01000376.1:2181-3150 GCA_002360295.1 Planococcaceae bacterium UBA3370 | reverse complement strand
ATTTATGACTTGTTAACAATGGGCGTAATACAGCAAGTATGGCCAACTGGCTCGAAAGGTATTGGAGCTGAAATTCAAGCGTTCATAGGGGAACACTATACTTGTGAGATTGATCTTACGCAATCTTCTGGCCCATCTACAGCAGTAATAGTGGCAGTCCAAGAACAACATATTGAACAACTTTTTGCTATCGTAAAAGCACCTATTTCTGAAATAGTACGGCTAGATATGTAAGTAATAGGAATTGTCAATATCTCAATTTTAACCTTGAAAGAGCTGTATAAATGAGATGTAATAAACTTTTTGAATGGATAACAAAACAGAAATAAGTATATTCCTTATTGCAAGATGAATGACTATGTTACAATAACATCAGTTTTAAGGGAAACAATATATTAGGTTCTACTATATGTAGATGAAAAGCTGAAATGGATCAAGGCATATGTAGAAGTGGATTTAGGCAAAACAGATGTCTTGGAACAACGCTCGCTCTCGCCAATATACGAAAATTGATATGGAAGTAAGGGGTGTCCGGTTTTGGACACCCCTTACTTATTTTGATGTGATGCCCCTCAATCAAAAAAAAGAAGCTCTCCTATATTNNTATATTGCCCCTCTAGCGCTAATTTGTAGGGAGCCTGTGTTTATCTAATTAGAAACATTGGAAGGAGCGAATATTATTACCATTGATCAAATGGTAAATCCATCCGAATCTTCCCCATCTATAGCCGTATACGATATTTCCTAAAACAAATGTTGGGAAGAACCAGAAACTACTTCTATCATTCATCCAAATAAATGTATTCCGGTACAAACAACTCCTGATCCCTCTTGAGCCTTGATGCCATGCTGGAGCAGCAGGAGTAAACTGCGGTGGGGGACCAAGAGGCATTGGTGTATGTTCCCCAGGAGGCCCTCCGTGTGGTGGTCCTTCAGGTGGGAATGGCATTGGTCCTCCGTGTGGTGGTC
>DEQI01000376.1:0-2071 GCA_002360295.1 Planococcaceae bacterium UBA3370 | reverse complement strand
GGATAAAACGGATAATTATTCAAATAGTGCTCTCCTTTCTTACATAATCTATAGTTAATTTATGATAACTGTAAAAATTGGTGAAAACGCAACGTTTAATATTTAACAAAGAACGATTATTTTCATCGGTGTTGTTTGAGCTGGAATACTTCTTGTAGATGCTCCGTAAATAACAATTAAATTGCGATTAGCAATATTTCCAGCAAAAGCTTGGGAATTTGTTAGTAATGTTTTAGTAAAGGGTGAGGGATTAATTTGTAATTGACCATCACTGCTAATTAATTGGTTATTAAAATAATCTACTTTTACGTTTTGTTGTGGTTGTTCTTTGACAAGGACAAGTGCTTGGTATTGTGGTGGATAAATAAGTGGTGTAGGGGCATTGCCATCATAATAGCCTGTAATCCGATCTCCGACACTAAGTGTAGTATAATCGACAACGTACGTATTTGGCGACACGACAAAATTGACAATAGCTCCAAATTCGTTTGTAACCGTAAATAATTTTGTACACCCAGATCGATCATTTGTTGTCATTTGAAAATCACTAATATTCGTAATCGTTCCTCGAAACGAATAATACTGAACCATCTTTATACCCCCAAAATAAATCCATTTTTCTTTACAATATGCAACAACGTTAGGACTTGTTAGCCTAATCGAATTATACTGGTGAATAAAAGCAACGGGAATAAGCTAACAAATTTTTTTTATTTGAATACAATGGGGAAAAAACAAAGGATTGGATATACAATGTCTATTTCTTTCCCCGTATCCGTTGTGACACGAAAAGTTTATTGCAACCCTCAAAAAATGGTTTATTATCCTCAAGTTTGTAGAATGCAGAATGTAGAGCTCGAGCAATATATCAATCAAATGATAGTAGATGCATCACAGCAACTGATCAATGAGCAAGTAGGGAATATGCCTGAAACAGTCGTTGAAATGCTAGGCTCATACGAAATAAAAAATAATCAACGCGATGTCCTTAGTTTGTCCCTTACAAATTATGCGTATCATGATAGGGCAGCTCATGGTATGACCTATATAAAATCATTAACATTTGATTTACAAAAAAGAACATATTGCGAGTTAAAGGATTTATTTAAGCCTGGAAGTGATTATGTAGGAAGAATATCAGCCATCATACATGAGCAAATTAAACAGCGGGATATTCAATTATTAGAGCCTTTTAAAGTCATTCGTCCGGACCAGGATTTTTATATTGCTGATAAATCATTAGTCGTTTATTTCCAACTTTATGAGATCACTGCTTATGTTTATGGATTCCCTATGTTTCCGATATCAGTTTATGATCTTCAAGACATTATAAAAGAAGAGGGTCCACTCGGAAGAATGGCCCAAAATCATTGAGTGGAAAAATAGAAGTAGGGACGTCTCAAAGCCTGTTTGTGACGCCCCTTTTGTAGGTTTTATTATGAAAATAGGTATTTATAATTTTGCTTTTCTAAAACTATTATAAATTTCATAAATATGCGTGATAACGATGATGAAAATAGTCACCATTAGTATATTGTTGCATAATACCGTTATTTTTAAAGATGACATATTTAAAACGTTAGCTAAATAAATAAGAAATTCAGTGTTCAATAGGTTAGGACTTTTAGCTATCATGATGACTACAAGTGTTGCTATTACAATTATTATTAGGTTGACTATCGCTAGTGGAATTGTCCATTTACGAAGCTTCCATTTATAAATAAGCAATGCTACTTGCATAATGACTAGTAATATGACAATCGGCCAGAAAGCTAAAAGTGTTTCTTGATTGAATATGGGCATGATAAACGTTAATTGTCCGTTTTCCGTAGATTGATAGATACCAGCAAGTCGATCGGCATTAAAAAAAACAATGGATAAAAAAGCAGTTCCGATGATGCTAATCAAAATATCTTTTAAAGGAATGTCTTTTTCTTTAGGAATAATACGTATCTGTTTTAAATCTTCAGGTGTCCACTCGGGTATTATGTTTATTTTTAAGCCTCCGGTACGTTCGACAATAATAAAGCTAAGTGTTACCCAAAATAATACATGTAGCACAACTGATATG
>DEQI01000218.1 GCA_002360295.1 Planococcaceae bacterium UBA3370 | reverse complement strand
TCGTGGTTCCACCCTTCTTCCTTCCAGAGAGTACTCTCTGAACGAAGCTCTAGGTCAGTTAACGTACTGATAAACGTTGACGGATTAGCCCCGTCACTGCTCAAAGGTAGTAAAGTGTGTGTCGTACTAGGAAGCTTCCAGCCAAGGCTCCCCTCTCTAATAAGTCGTTGCACATACTTCGTGTCCTTCTCAACGCTTTAAATCATTTAATTACTAGCAAATTATACGCCTCGTTTTCTAAAAAATCAACTTAGAAAAAAATGAAAAATTAACGGCGCATATTTTCCCCTTCTATTTTCAGCAAATTAGTCGTCGCTTTAATACGTTCCATAATACGTCGTGCCTTTACTTCCTCTACTTCTCCACGCTGTGAGCGAGCTATATTATATTCTAAATCATCATAATTAAAATTCGATGAAATGAATGTTGGGAGACGTTCACTCATACGATAATGTAAAATCGTTCCTATAATTTCATCACGTGCCCATGGAGTAATTCCTTCTGCTCCAAAGTCATCTAACATTAATACAGGTGTTTTTTTGACAAAATCAACTTTACTTTGTAATGTTTGATCATTAATGGCAGCTTTTATTTCACGTAAAAATTCTGGAACATAAACAAGGACAGATTTTATTTTCATCTTCGCTAATTCATTCGCGATTGCCCCTAGTATATACGATTTTCCAACGCCAAATTCACCATATAAATACAAGCCCTTTTCTGGTAATTTCCCTGTCGCCCGATACTCATTTATAAACTGAACGATATATTGTACAGCTTCTAAACGTGATTTATTGTTTTCAATAATAATATCTTCAATTGTAGCTTGTAAAACATCTTTTGGCATATGCATAGACGAAACCATTGACGCTATTTCTCTACGCTCATCCTCTATTAATTTTTGTTCACATCGCTCATAGGAAACATCAATACGACCATTGGCAATGACTAGCTTTGGGATAAAGCCTTCTAAATAGTTTGTGCAATTGGCAGTGGAACCGCACTTACAGCAATCCGTCGATTGACTAATATATTCATGGAGCTTCGCTAAGCTTCTATCAATCATTTGATCATCAATACGTTCAGCATGTTCTTGTAAAAACTTCTGGATTTTCTCATGCTGTAATATTTCTTTTCTCATTTCATTATATCTTTGTTGGAAGGATGGAATATTTACTACTCGTTGTAATGCTTTATTTATCGGTTCTATTGTTGTTCACCTTCCCATCGTAATTACGAAGTTGCTCTAATAATTTTTTATGCTCTGCCTCTAAATCAACCTGATCTGTTGACACTGGCTCATTAGATTTCACATTAGGAGCAGCTTCTTTTTTATGGAACCAATCAGGCACTCGCTCTACTTTCACAGCTTTTTTCTCGGTTACTTTTTGCTCAGAGCGTTTTACATAGGCCTTCGCTTGAGAAAGCGTTTGGACATGACTTCTTCTCCAAGAATCGGCCACACTATTTATATACTTCTCTGGCAATGCACCTTCTGTTTTTTCAAGTACGTATTCAAGTAGATAGTTGACTACACTCGGTGTCATACCATAAGCCGTTATCAGCTTTTCAGCAGCTTTCACTGTATAGTCAAACGGCTCTTGCCCGCTGTTTAATTGTTTAATAAATTCATACGGTGTTTGTTTTTCGTACTTTTCTTCTGAATCTTGAAAAACATATTGCTGCGGGTAATATTGCATTAAATTCGCTTGTGTAATAGTCGCTACATTCGCTTTTTGATTCGTCTGCTCCAAATATTGAAGCGCATCTTTAGCGAATTGAATATTTTGTAATTGAATATTAATCGCTAGCGTATCAATATACTTTTTATTTATACGTCCTGATTTGCCAATAACATATTCAAATAATGCATTGACAACCCCGACAGTCATCCCAGATAATACATAATTCTCGGCCATTTCTACAATATAAGGAAGTGGCTCTTCTCCTTTTTTCAAACCTTTTAGAAATTCATAAGGAATCATTTCATCATAGCGTGGTAGCCAATTAGCCAAATTCTTTTGCTTCGCTTTAAATGCAAGCGGTGTATCCAACGTAATTTTATATTTAGGCGTTTGGATTTGATCTTGTTCTACTAGATCAATAGCATCTGCAGCGCTTTTTAAATGATGGCTCATCCAATTGCTTGCCACTGCTTGGATATAGTTTTTCGTCATCTTACCATTCGTTTCACGCATGGCATATTCCATTAAATAATTGACAACGCCAATTGGCATTTTTTGAACGAGCACTAGCTGTTCTGCTAGTTCTACGATAAAACGAACAGGTTCTTTGCCACCATATAACTGCTTCAAAAATTCATACGGTGTCGATTTATCATAAATAAGCGCTTGTGGTGATAATGCAAATTCACCGAGTGCATCTGGACCAATTTTATAGGGAATCGTTCCTCTTTGTTCTAAATACTGTAACGCTGCCTCGGCAGTCTGTATATTTTTTTGACGTATTTCAGAGGCTACAGATTCAACAAATTTTTCCGGCAGCTTTCCATCTGTCTCTTCCCATACAAATCGAATAATTACGTTCGCAACCCCTTGGGCAATACCATACGATTTCACTAGACTTTCGGCAATTTTGATCTGCCCTTTAAACGGTTCCTTACCCTTTGTCAAAATTTTTAAGAATTCATACGGTGTGGATAGAACGTAATCTTTTACGTAGTCTGGGATATTCTGCTCGTCCACCTGCTGAACTTGACGAATTGTCGGTCCAGCACCTTGGCGTTTATCATGCTCTACCTTGGCAATTCGGATTGCGTCTGCAGCATTTTTAGCCCCTTTACTAACCCAGTTATCCAGTATGCTTTGTAATAATTTCGCCCCGTAATCAAGCTTTCCATCCGAAAGAGCTATATATTGAATGAGCGTATTTAGTACACCATACGAAATACCTTGACGTAAAAAATCATTAAACAGCATGACTGTAGCTTCTGAAGGTAAAACGCCATTCAAATGTTCATACACTTTTATCGGTGATGTCGTATCTAAATAATGGAAGAGATCTTCCTTCGGATTATCCTTTTGCACAGCAGGCTGCTCATCCTTAAATACATCAAATCGTTTTAAAAGCTTCGGTGCTTCATTCGAACTAGCAAGACGGTAAAATTCTTCCGCATTTTTCTCGATCATCGTCGTCGTTAAAGAGCTATCCTCATTAAGTGCCATTAAAACAATTTTTTGCATATCAGTCGGTGAATAATTATATAAAAACGCTACTTTAGCTATCGTCATTTTTATATCAGACGTAAACATTTTACTCGGAATTAAGGAATTATTCATGCCATCCATAAACAATTTAAAATCAAATAGCTCATATTCAAATGGATATCCATTACTTTTAGCATTCGCTATTTGCTTCGGATTAAGCTGTTCTACTTTCTGCAATTCCGCTTCGGTTACATTCATAAAAACGTCATTAAAGCTACGAGTCACCTCAGTAAAACCTTGAATACGTGCCTCTTTTTTGACTAAACTGTCATGCAATGTTTGGTACGCTTTTCGATCAATTTTTCTCATTAACGATACAGATAAAATAGAATCTGCAAAAAACTCTCTCGCCTCTAAAGGGCGCTTTAAAATATATATATAATGATTGGCAGAGCTATCAGTCTTGCTAAAACTTTGTAAAAGCCCGATTGCTTCCAAAGTAATCCGCGCTTGAAATAGCTGCTTAATCGAGAAATTTAAGCAATCAAGCAAATAATGATGGTGAAATGTAGGTGAACTTTGCTCAGCCTCAGCCCAAAATTTTAAATATAACGCAACTGCTTCAACACCGATAATGGGTTGATAGCATAATTGCAATACTTTTTGACTCTCTAAACTGAATTCGTGAGGGCACCTTATTTCACAAGTATCATAAGGATGTAGCTGATTGATCATGTTCAATGTACCCCCTTCGTGTGGATTTATTTTGTATCCGATTGTTTTTGAAGCAACTCTTTTAATTCTTCAATAAAAACATTAATATCTTTAAATTGGCGATAAACTGATGCAAAACGAACGTATGCAACTTCATCGATTTTCGCAAGTCGGTCCATCACCATTTCTCCCACATCTTCTGAGCGTACTTCTGCATTACCAAGACGACGCAAATCGTTTTCAATAGCCATGACAAGCTCTTCTAGTACGTCTAATGGCACAGGTCGTTTTTCACATGCACGAATTAAACCACGTAATACTTTTTCACGGCTAAACTCTTCACGTGAACCATATTTTTTCACGACAATCAGTGGGGTTTCTTCAATTTTTTCAAATGTTGTGAAACGAAATAAACATGATTCGCATTCACGACGTCTTCTTATTTCTTTATTATCATCTACAGGTCTTGAATCGACAACGCGTGTACCGTTGTACTGACAAGCTGGACATCTCATATTTTTATCTCCTGATCCATATCAATTTACTATTTTATTTATTATAACAAATAACGTGTAGTGTGAAATAGTAATTACAAACATAATTCTATACTTAAAACAGAAAAAGGCAGAGGAACATTCCCCTACCTACATATGTTTATCTTAGATTACTTTCAAAGACCAACAACAACAGGTCCCATACCGCGTGGCACAACGACCGTTTCACGCATTTTAGCGCCGAGTGCTTCCGCAATGTAATTTGCTGCTACCGTTGGATCTAAATCGCCGCACGTATACACATCTATACTAGCATAGCCATGCTCTGGAAAACTGTGAATGGTTAAGTGCGATTCAGATATAATAACTACTCCACTTACTCCTTGAGGTGCAAATTTATGAAAAGTAACTTCACGCACTTCTGCCCCTGATCGTAAGGCGGCATCGACAAAAGTTTGTTCAATGAAGTTAATATTATTTAACTTTTCAAGATCACAATCCCAAAGTTCAGCAATAACGTGACGTCCCATCGTTCTCATGGTTCGCTTCCCCCTTTGACATAATATTTTGTAATGTTCAAAGTCGACTACCACGGGGGAAAGTTAGTCCAAAGAGGTCCTAACCCTTTAAGTAGTCATGTGAATAAAAACTCATTCAATTGTGATTATAAGATTTTTCTGACGACTATGCAATAGGAAAAAAAACTATTTTTTATCTAATTTGTAAAGATTAAATACCTTCTTTTAGTGCTAAAAAACCTCGGAATTATACAGAAATCCCGAGGCCATTTTTTAAGCTTGAACAGCGTCTAATGCTTTTGCTACTTTTTTCGTTAAATCAACAACACGAGCTGAGTAACCCCACTCATTATCATACCAAGCAAGTACTTTCACTTTGCGATCATCCATAACCATTGTTGTTAATCCATCAATTGTAGATGAATAAGTAGTTGTATTGTAATCAGATGATACTAATGGCTCCATTGATACATTTAAAATGCCTTTCATCGAGCCTTCAGCAGCAGCTTGGAACGCAGCATTTACTTCTTCAACGGTCACATCTTTATTTAAATCAACAACTAAGTCTACTAATGATACGTTTGGTGTTGGCACACGTAATGCCATACCATGTAGTTTTCCTTTTAATTCTGGTAAAACTAATGCTAACGCTTTCGCCGCACCTGTTGATGTTGGAATAATAGATGATGCACAGTTACGCGCACGACGTAAATCTTTATGTGGATTATCTAAGTTGTTTTGGTCATTAGTATATGCATGAACTGTTGTCATTAACCCATTATTAATCCCAAATGCATCATTTAAAACTTTCGCTACAGGAGCTAAGCAGTTTGTCGTACATGAAGCATTTGAAATAACATCATGTTTTTCAAGATCCAATACATCATCATTCACACCTAAAACAACAGTAATATCTTCATTTTTACCAGGGGCAGTTAAAATAACTTTTTTTGCACCAGCTTCTAAATGCATTGCCGCTTTTTCACGATCATTGAATTTACCTGTAGCTTCGATTACTAAATCTACGCCCATTTCAGCCCATGGTAATTTTAAAGGATCACGCTCGCTTACAATAGCAACATGTTTACCATTGACGATTAAAGCACTTTCTTGTGGCTCTACAGTACCATTAAAAATTCCGTGATTTGTGTCATACTTAATCAAATGCGCTAACGTTTCTGGAGAGTAACTCGCGTTAATCGCCACAATATTTAAATCATCTTGCATAATTGCCTGCCTGAAAACCATACGACCGATACGGCCAAACCCATTAATAGCAATAGAAACTGTCATTATTTTAAATGCCTCCCGTTAATTCCGTTATCATATATAATGTTACATTCGCTAATTAGTATAACATATTTACGAAAAAGATGAACACTTTATATTTTTTATTAAAATGTTATTATTTTCAGAAAATAATATGACGTGAATGTTTGAACTTGCATATACTACTATTTGTTCTTCAAACATATAGTGGGTATTTATGGAATCGTAATATGTGGTGCTTATAATGTACTTTGGATGTTAAACTGAATAATTGCAAAAAAAGAAGCTGTATACGAAATCCTTTCGCATACAACTTCTGATTTTAACTAAATAACATTCCACTGCTGTAAAATGTGTTTTAATTGATTGGCTGTTCCCTCAATATCTAAGTTGTTATAAATAACCGCATCAGCACCTTGCTCTTTAACTGACATTGGTAATTGGGAATTAATACGTGCTAAAGCTTCTTCGCGTGATAAGCTATTTCGCTCCATTAAACGCTTTAGCTGCACATCTTCCTTTACAGATACAACTAGTATTTTTTCCACAAAATGTTGGAGCTTACTTTCAAAAAGCAACGGAATATCCATAATGACTGTTTCTGCACCGCCGTTCACTAATTGCTCCCGTTGACGTAGCATTTCCGCGCGTATAGCTGGATGAATAATATCGTTTAATTGTTTACGTTTTGCTGTATCGTGGAATATGATTGATCCCACTTTTGCACGGTCCATCGTGCCATCTGCTGCAATGACTTCTGGTCCAAATGCTTCTGCAATGCTCGCTAGTGTAGGTGTTCCTGGTTCTACAACTTGGCGTGCTACTACATCTGCATCCACTATTGGTAAACCGTAGCCTTTTAACATTTCAGCTACCGTACTTTTCCCACTTGCAATGCTTCCTGTTAATCCGATAATCATAATTTACACCTACCGTTGACAGTTTGAACAATATACAGATGTACGTCCTGCTATTGTCATCGTTTTTGTTTGCGACTCACAAACTGGACAAACCTTTTTACCGTACATTTTCAAACGATGCTGCATACCACCTGCTCCTCCGTTAATTGAACGGTAGTCTGAAATAGTCGAACCACCAACATCGATACTTTCTTGTAAAATTGCCTGAATAGAAGCAAATAATGCTTGCTTCCGCGCTTTACTAATACGGCTTACTTTTCTAGCTGGATGAATCCGTTCTTTAAACAATGCTTCCGTCGCATAAATATTGCCACAGCCCGAAATCACTTGCCCGTCCATAATGACTTCTTTAATCGTCTTATTTTTATATTTTTCCTTTTCACATTGTTCTAGGAAAAACTGACAGGCATCCGGATCAAAAGGCTCTGGTGCCATTTTTAACAGTGGCGGATGATCATTGATCGTTTTTAAAAAGCGTAATTCTCCAAATCGTCTAATATCAGAAAAGACGAGTAGCTCACCTGTATTTAAAGTAAAAATGGCATGAGCATGCTTTCGAAATTTTTCTTCAGTAATGCCCTCTAATGTTTGTACAATGAACCAAGCACCCGTCATTCCAAGATGACTCACGAGCATAAACGGTTCACCATCACGTTCAATCGTAAAAAAAATATATTTGGAACGACGCGAAATGTTCGTAATTGCCATGCCAGTCATTACTTCTTGGAAATATATTGGCTCCATATTTTTGATGATACATTGCTTACCAGCTGCATTCGATTTCAATATAGTTTCTGATAACACTATACTTGTTATAACCTTCCCTTCAACAGCAGGTTTTAAATCCCGAACAACACCTTCTACTTCAGGTAATTCAGGCATATTTAACACTCCTTACTTTGCGTCGTACCAAGTGTCCCCATAATCAAAGTCTACTTTCAATGGTACATTTAACTCAATAGCATGCTCCATTACTTCTGGTACGATACGTTCTAAAATCGCTACTTCTTCTTTTGGTGCTTCAAAAATTAATTCGTCGTGCACTTGTAATAGTAACTTCGCCTGTAATCCTTCCTGCATTAATCGAGCATCCATATCAATCATTGCTTTTTTAATAATATCAGCAGCACTTCCTTGAATTGGCGTATTCATCGCAGTACGTTCTGCAAAGCTTCTTAAATTAAAGTTCGAACTATTAATATCAGGTAAATAGCGACGTCGATTTAATATCGTTGTGACATACCCATCCTTTTTGGCTACCTGCACAATCGAATCCATATAACTTTTTACACCAGGGAAGCTCGCTAAATAATTTTCAATAAAGGTCGCTGCTTCTTTTCGTGTAATATCTAAGTTTTGGGACAAGCCATAATCACTAATGCCATACACAATTCCGAAGTTTACAGCCTTTGCTACCCGACGCATAGTAGATGTCACTTCTTCAGCAGGAACATTAAATACATCCATCGCAGTTCGTGTATGAATATCCATGCCTTGTTTAAAGGCATCAACTAACGCAGGATCCTCTGACATATGCGCTAATACACGTAATTCAATTTGTGAGTAATCGGCAGCAAATAATACCCACCCTTCTTGTGATGGGACAAATGCCTGACGAATTTTGCGCCCTTCTTCTAATCGAATAGGGATATTTTGTAGGTTAGGATCTGTTGAGCTTAAACGACCAGTAGCTGTTAATGCTTGCTGGAATCTTGTATGCACTTTGCTATCATTACTGTGTATTTCTTTTATAAGCCCCTCAATATAAGTAGATTGAAGCTTCGATAATTGTCGATAATTTAATATACACTTCACAAT
>DEQI01000316.1:7471-8187 GCA_002360295.1 Planococcaceae bacterium UBA3370 | reverse complement strand
AGGCTATAAACAAACTCGAAAAAACTTCAGTTTGTTTATAGCCTTTTTTTGTTGTCCTCTCTCGTCAGCAAGCTTTTCTGGTAGGCGGTAAATATACAGCAACCCTGACTTTAGCTGATAAATCAAAAACTTCTAATTCTCAAATAATTTACAGATATCTACATGATCTACAGTGTACAATAAGAGGAAGGGAGGCGTTATCTGTTGTTAGAAATGATGCAGCAATTTGCAAAATTACCACTAAAATCGATTGAATTTGATGGAGAAGATTCGTTTTCTATTAAAGGTGATGGGATTACCGGCTATGTGTATATGCCAAAAGATAAAATAGTCTTTTTTAATTTTGAGCTTGAGCAGGAAAGTGGCGTTGAAATACATACAAATGAAATCATTAGCATTGCTCAAAATGTGGTGAATACAATTGATGAACGTGAGCTTGTACTCGATACATTAATCGATTTTGACGAACGTTATGTCGCCGTATTTGAATTGTTAGACGAACGTTTTCAGCTACCTTTACCGAATACAGGAGCCTATATTTCGTTATTTAAAGATGGGACTGTAGCAAGTGCAAACTTCTTTTATGATGAACCACAAGTGAGCTACCCACAAGAAATGATTTCAAAGGATCAGGCTCGAGACATTTTACAGCAAGAAACGCTAATGAAAAAATCTATTTTGCATGAACCAACTTGGCACTATGCCTATACACTGGA
>DEQI01000316.1:1712-7319 GCA_002360295.1 Planococcaceae bacterium UBA3370 | reverse complement strand
ATATGATATTGAAATAAAGGATACATATACAAGCTATTATCTTTCTGAGGAAGAAATCGATTGTGATGATGCTTCGGAAGAGGATGACGGAATCCCGCCGAATCAGTTATTTATTCGGGCGTGTGAAATTGTCCGTACCTTAACAAATGAGCAATATGACAACTATGTTTATTTAAAAGAATTGGACGAAACGAATACTTTTACATTTGTTTATGCTCATCATGGAGTATATTTGGAAATGCATCCGATTACGATTGAGTTGCATGGCAAAGGCTATGTGACTTCTTTGACTATGCATCATATCCCATACAATGATTTAGCAACATTAGACGAACCGACAATATCATTAGAGGAAGCGAATCGTATTGGGCGAAGCTTAGTTGATGCGAAGTTGGCATTTACTAAAACGGATATAGAATACCAAACATATGAACTATATTATTGTATGGAATTTCCACCATCCGATGGGCATATTAAAGAAATAAATGCATATACAGGTGAAGTGAGCTTTGTGGAAACAGGTTTTGTGAAAAATAATTATATGTAGAAAATAATAACAGTAAGTGCATTGCATTCCTTAAAGGTGGATGCTATCGTAAAATCTGAGGTGAAGGTCATGGAACGGTTTGATTTAGCGATTATTGGAGCGGGGCCAGGCGGTTATGTAGCGGCTATTCATGCTGCAAAAAGTGGCTTGAAAGTAGCGTTAGTTGAAAAAGATAAAGTTGGTGGTGCATGTTATAATGTTGGCTGTATTCCATCAAAAATCATGTTAGAGCATAGTAAGCTAGTGCAAGAAATACGTCGCGGCACGGACTGGGGGATTACTGTACCAACGATTCATATTGATTTTCCCAAACTGATGAAACGAAAAGATGCAGTGGTGGAGCAATTATTATCAAATATTGAGAGTTTTATAGAACGTGCACAAATTACAATGTATCGTGGTGAAGCAAGTGTAACGGCGGAGCGTAAAGTAATGGTCGGTGAAGAATCGTTTACAGCGATCAATGTCATTTTAGCGACAGGTAGTCGACCTTTTGTACCGCCATTTAAAGGAATAGAAACAGCTAACTATTTTACAACAGATTCGTTTTTTGATATTCAACAATTACCAGAAGAATTAACGATTATTGGTGGTGGGGTTATCGCAATTGAAATGGCTTTTGCTTTAGCACCAATGGGCACAAAAGTAACGGTATTAAATCATAGCCAAGATATTTTGCAAACCGAGGAACCAGATGCTCGTCCAATTATTAAAGAAAAAATGAAAGAACTTGGCATTGAGTTAGTAACGAATTTCACGTTTGAGGAAATTCGAGGTCATGAAATTCATACTTCGATTGGTGTGTTTGAATATAAAAACTTGTTGTTTGCCACAGGGCGTCGTCCCAATACACAAATTGCTGAAGCACTCGAACTGAAAATGGATGGCCGATTAATAGCGGTGAACAATCATTATGTTACGAGCGTACCGGGTATTTTTGCGATTGGGGATTTGGTAGGTGGTTTCCAATTAGCGCATTCAGCTAGTGCTGAAGGAATTCATGCAGTTGATTGGATTTTAGGTAAACATCCTCGCGTCATTAATCAGCAAGAAATTCCACGTTGTGTTTATACACATCCTGAAATTGCGACATTCGGCATGTTAGAGCATGAGGCACCTGCTGATGCGATTGTGACAAAAATGTTTTTACCGACTAACCCGAAAGCACTTCTTGAAGGGAATATACAAGGCTTTATGAAGTTTGTCGCTAGTCCTGAAGGCGATATTTACGGTGCTTGTGTAGTAGGGGATGGGGCAACAGAGATGATAAATGCAATGTTAGCCGCAAAAGTATCAGGCGGATCTGTGAAAGATTTAGCACGCATGATTTTCCCACATCCAACCGTAAGCGAGCATATTGGAGATGCGGCAAGCGCGGTATTCGGTAAAGCCATTCATTTAGCATAATAGATGAGGTTTTATAAATGACAGATGAATTAATAGCACTTGAAAAACAAGTAGAGAATACACTTTTTCGTTTAATGGAGCTTGAAGTAGAGGAAAACATTATACAAATGACTCCACTGTTTGCGGAGCTATTGGCCGCATTGCAAGGACATAGGCTGATCAACTATAAACTAGAGGTTCTTGTAGATCCAGCAAGTTGTTTACCTGAAACACAGCTATTGCTAGAAAGCTTGATTGATGTAAAGCAACGTTATAGTAAACGAAAGAGATTGCTTACTCACCGAGATATTTTGAAAATATGGTTGCGGAAAAATAGCCAGTTTAAATCTGATTTTTTAACTAGAATGTTTTGATGAAATTCCTCTGCTGATAAAATATTTCATTATTTCTTGATAATGATTACCCTTTTTAATAGGAGAATGAAGGCTGAACTATACTGCATTAGTTCAGTCTTTTTTATGTACAGTTTTGTAAAAGGTGAACGGTTAATTACAGCGTTTAATGAACCTATGTGTTCATACCTAGAGAATTACATTAGCTATTTTATCAAGTATTAAATTACCATTTTAAAAATGGTAGAATAATTTAAAATCAAATTAATCTAAATTTTATAACAGTTTCGTTTATTTAGGAGGATGAAATTGAGATACAATCTTAAAAAAAGAACACCAATTATTCTATTACTACTATTATTAATGCTCACTTCCTGTACGAAAGAGCAAAGTACTGATTACAAAGAACTTATTTATACATACGAGGATCCTCAAACCAATCAAAAGTTTAAAATCGTTCAAGTCGGTCAACTGTTTGAGGGGTATATTGAAAAAGTGAAGCAGAATCCAAGTAATTCAGCATTGGAATTGTATAAAGAGGATATCATTCAGCCTGTTTACAAGGATTGTTTTGAAAACGGGGAATTCCTACATATAGTAGAAGAATTTCTCAACTCAGCTCCTGAAAATTTAGCAGAATTAGAAACAATAAGCGAAAATTTAGAAACACGTAAAGAGAATATCAATGAACTCATTTTAGATTCACTTTTGAAATCTGCAGAACTACTACCATCTCAAAATGACATAGCGGTGTGTGTATTTCCTTCTAGTAATGCAAATATGTCGATGAAAACGGTTGGGGCTGGGAAAATTTTTCTTCCCTATGGCTATTTTAATGATGAAAATATAAAGGTAGTTGTTGCTCACGAATATCATCACAGTGTTTTGGCGGAAAAGTATTTAAATACTCTTTCTGTGTCTGTTATAGATAATCTTATATTTGAAGGAAAAACGGTCATGTTCGAGAAAACCGTTTATCCTAATAGTTACTTTACCCCAGTGGATTTAGCCTACAACAAAGAATTATGGTCTAAAATTGAACCTGATTTATACATACACAACTTGAATCGTGCGTTAGAAATACTACATGGAGGAAAAGATCTACCGTGGTTATATGGTTACAGTGAAGGCTATAAGATGATTAAATCCTATCTTGACTTAAATCCGAACCTAACTCCAGAAGAATGGACAGCCTTAAGTGCACAAGAGATTATCGAAAAAGGAAGATACTTCGAAAACTATCAATAAAACCAACCAGAGCGTTTGTTGAACAAAGACTGTCTTTAAAGCCGAATCACTTGTTGTACGTTAACATGAAAAGATGCAGCTGGGATCTACCTGTTGCATCTTTTTTATGTTTAAAAATAAAAATTCTATTCCCACTATATTTAGCGTAGTATTAACAATCAATTTAGCTGAAAAAGGTATAAGGTTCATATTATTTTGGAGTAAAAACAAAATCAACTAATGGTTGATTGTTGTTTTAGTCTTATCTTGTTAGTTGATATACTTGCATCATACCTTGAATTATAATTAGGGTAGTTGTTATGAAAGATAATCTTAAAAATTCATGTATGGCATAAATAGTGTTAACAAATATTTTATTAAGCGGGTAATTTTTTTTGAATTTAACATAATAAATTGAATTGGAGATGATTTGTGTGTTAGTTGTAACAACCGAACATATTGAAGGCTATAAAGTTGTAGAAGTAAAAGGATCAGTATTTGGGCTGATTGTAAGAAGTAGAGGGCTTGGTGGGGATATTATGGCCGGCTTAAAAGGTTTAGTAGGTGGGGAAATTAAACAATATACGACGATGCTTGAAGACTCCAGAAAAGAAGCCATCGATCGAATGATTAAAAATGCGCACCAAATGGGCGCAAACGCAATAATTATGATGCGATACGATTCAGGAGAAATGGGTAAAAATATGAGTGAAATTGTGGCATATGGAACGGCTGTTGTTGTGGAGAAGCTCTAATGACAATGATTTTTGGTATTAGCATCTATCTAATTTTTCAAATTGTTGTAGTGCTCATCTGTGTTTTACTAGGTTACTTTATTTATGATAAAAGGTATAAACGCAACAATGGAATGGAAGTACCTAAAGGCTTCGAGAAAACAGATGAAGTGAGTCTTGATCCTGTATCGGGGGAGAAAATAAGAGTGTATTACAATCCAGAGACGGGCGAGCGGTTTTATAAAAAAGAAAAGTAGTTTAGAATGTTCCAATAAGCAGGATAACAGAATAAGCTTTAAAAACTAGAGAACACTATTGTTGAGGTGTTCTCTGTTGAAAAAAGTGTTTATTTTAATTGTCGTGGTCTCTCTCTCACTTGTAGTAATAAATGCTAAAGCATTTTCCGGTCAATATGATGAAATAGAGAAATCTAGTAAAGTGGATATTACCATTATAAATGATATTTATACAGATTTTAAAATTGATTTTCAAGGTAGCGTATTTTTAAGGCCATATTGGGTTAATACGGCAAATCCTACTTGGTCCCCTTAAATTATCTATGAGGATATTAATAATGATGAGAAAAATGAGTTAATCATCATATTAACTAAAGGCTATGGTACAGGGACATTAGAGGAAGAAGTACACGTTTTTCATGCGCAAAAGCAAAGAATGAAGAAGTTTATTGGAGTTCCAGTAGAAGTTTTAGTTGATGAACCAATTGCAATCGTGTTAAAAAACGTTAAAACTAATTTATCACCAACTGAGGCTAAAGTTAGCATTGGCGATAAAAAACATTTAATGGATATTCGACATTTAAATATTCCACCTGAACATCTATTTGAAGATATTTACTTTGGAAATATTATTAATTTTGAAATAAAAGACAATCAACTTATTGCAAATATCGGAGGGCAAATTTCTCCTGCAGGTGGCTATATAGGGAATATACAAATTACGTATATGTTCAAAGCTAGTATGTATCAAGCAAAATCAATTGAATTTATTCCAAATGAAAATAACTCAATATAAGGTTATTTTTTAACGTATATTTCTATAAAGTATATAATATAATTGTTGATTGTAGTGAAGACTGGGCGACTCCTTGGGGACTAGCGGCATAGGTAAGACCCCACAGCGCAGCGAGGAGGCTTACCTGACGCCCCCAGGAAAGCGCCCCAGTCGTAACGGAAATCAACCTAGCTAATGCTCGTATCATTTTGTATTGTATTCATTTATGCTCAATATTACTGAATAATTTCAAATAAATAATCTTTATTTGAAAGATTGCGAGTGTAATGGTTTTGTATTATAATGAATTTTAGGTGCCAAACCTAGTAAAGTTTCGACTTTACAACAA
>DEQI01000316.1:0-1517 GCA_002360295.1 Planococcaceae bacterium UBA3370 | reverse complement strand
CTTCCGATTACTTCCTGAAAAGACCATCCCTTTTTATAAATCATGTTTTTAATTTTTTCATTTACATCTTTTATCCCGTTATTTCCATTATTTTTTGCAATAAACCAAACGATATCCTTTTCCTCGACCAGTTCCACTATGTCTTCATTTGAATTATTTAGAGCAGTTAAAATCTCTTTCGTTGATAAACTTTCGATAGGGTGGTCTGGATAGAAAAACTGATAAACATATACATAGCAGCCTACAATTAAAATTATTGTTAACAAGCCAACCCATAACTTCTTCACGCCTTTACGCCTCCCGAAAATGAGTATTCAACAAAAATTACGAATGACTAATGAAAATGGGATTTTTAATTAACTGAAAATTTACAATAATTTTATATTTATGATATATGAAACAGTGATATTGTGGAATAGATTTTTTTTTAGGTACTTTGAGATATTGTTCGAATATGAAGCTTTCACATAAGGAACAAGATTTTTGTGAAAGCTTTCATTTTGTTGAAAAAGGGGAGGTAACACATGACCAACTGTACATTTTTATGATAAAATTCGCATATTAGAATGGAACAGTGAGTTGATCATGATGGAAAGTCAAAAGTATGCAATTGTTGATTTAGAAACGACAGGACATTCTCCTTCAAATGGGGATCGAATGATTCAAATTGCTATTGTTATAATGAAAAATTGGTCGATTGAACAGACCTTTACGACATTTATACATCCAGGAAAACCTATTCCGATTTTTATTCAAAATTTAACGAACATTTCAAATGAGGATGTGGCAGATGCACTGCCATTTGAAGCGCACGCGGATACGATTTATGACCTTTTACAGGATGCTGTATTTGTCGCACATAATACAGATTTTGATTTAGCGTTTTTACAAGAAGAATTTAAAAGAGCGGGTTTGCCCAAATGGCATGGTAAAAAAATTGATACGGTTGAGTTAGCGAAAATTTTGTTTCCAACATCGCTGAGCTATAAACTGGGTGACCTTGCTCAAGATTTAAATATTCCACTAAAAAATGCACATCGCGCAGATGATGATGCAAAAGCTACCGCATTGTTATTAAAATCTTGTTGGAAAGCATTATTACAATTACCACAAATAACACTTGAACAATTGCATAAACGCTCATTCCGCTTAAAGTCTGACTTAGCTCCATTATTTTTCGCTGCTTTACATGAAAAAAGAAAAAAAGTATCACATGAAGAAGACTATATTTTTTACAGCAAAATTGCGATGAAGCGCCTACAAAAGGAACAGGTGATGTCTAAAAATGAGTCATCTTATCCAAAAACGCGTAAAGAAAAAGTAGCTATAATAAATAAAGCATTTTCAAATTTTGAAGAACGCCCGCAACAATTTCAAATGATGGATGAGATATGGCATAGTTTACTAGACAAAAAGGAAGTCGTTGTGGAAGCATCAACAGGAATCGGCAAAACGCTTTCTTACTTACTGCCTGCTTATTACTACGCAAAACAAACCAATCAACAAGTGGGCATAAG
>DEQI01000248.1:3103-5454 GCA_002360295.1 Planococcaceae bacterium UBA3370 | reverse complement strand
TAACTGCTTCGGAAAGGGGAGCAAATGCTTCAATTACTGGGAAAACAACTAAAACAAATGCAGCAATCCAAACAGGCGTAAATACACCTGTATCAGCACTATTACTTGCAAACCAAATCATTGCTAGAATGATGATCGTAACCATTACTTGAAATAAAAAATTTCGTCTATGATTAAACTGTTCCATTTCTGCTTCTAATTGATCTTGCATCATTTCTTGTTTCTCGTAGCTTTTTAAAAAGTCTGCTTGACGTCCACTAATTTTCCAATCACTAATCCCCAAAACAGCATCACCTAATCGCTTGTATAGTTCATTGCGAGATTGTTTAATACGCGCTTGCTTTTGTCTCGTTACTAATAAAGAAACTAAAGGAAATAGCACAACAAGGATAAATAAAAATAGTGCCATTAATAATGCGAATGGAATGGAGAAGAAACCTAGTGCAAGTACAGCGATCATATAGAGAATTAGCGCAATGATACTTGGAAAAATGGTTTTTAAATAAAGATTTTGCATTTGTTCTAAGTCATCTGCTAAGACGCCTAATAAGTCTCCTGTTGAAAAACGCGAACGTAAAGCTAAAGCTTGAACTTCTAACTTTTGATACAAACGGACTCGCATAGCCGATAAGAATTTTAGGACAAGATTATGGCTTGTTAACCTTTCTACATAACGAAAAACAGGTCTAGCGATACCAAAAGTACGAACCAGCACAATGGGTATATAAACCATTAAAATGTTTTCGGGTACTGTAGCGGATTTAGAAATTAAATAGCCGGAAGTAAACATTAAAGCACTTGCGCTAAAAAACGTACATGTACCAAGAAGTAAAACTAGGAAGAGGATTTTTTTATTTTGCTGTAAGTACGGTTTAATCCATGAATCGTTCAAAACAGCTTTTATTAATTGAAGTCTTTTAGCCATATTGTTCCTCCGTTCCATGCATTTGCGCTTGTATTAATTGTGTATAGGTACCATTAGCTTTAAGTAATTCTTCATGTGTTCCTGTCTCTACAATTTCCCCATGATCCATGACAATGATGTAATCCATTTCTACCATCCAATGCAAGCGGTGGGTTGCAAAGAATACAAGGCGTTGATCAAATAATGGGATAATATTTTGTTTTAATTCCCATTCTGTTTCAATATCTAAATGGGCTGTTGGTTCATCAAATAATAGAATTTTTCGAGACTCATCAAGAAACGCACGAGCTAAGGCTATCCGTTGTTCTTGTCCACCACTTAATACACGTCCACTTTCACCAATTAATTCTTCTAATCCATTAGGTAGAGATTCAATGACTTCAGAAAGTCCCGCATGATGACATGCTTCTAGTATTTCTTCGTTTGTAGCAGTAGGTGTATAGAAGCTTATATTATGAGCAATCGTGTCATTAAAAATATACGGATGCTGCGGAATGTAGAGAACTTGTTCTTGCCATTGGCTTGTATCGAAACTTTTGATAGTTTCGTTATTCATTTGAATGGATGCAGCTGTAGGATGTGCAAATCCACCTAATACATTGATTAATGTTGATTTTCCTGCGCCACTTGCACCAATAATCCCAATTTTTCCGTAACCTTTCCATGAAAAAGAAATATCTTTCAATGAAGCTTGATTTGAGTCATTATATTGCAGAGATAGATTTGTCACATGCAATGTAGAGTTTTCATTCCATTGTGGAATCTCAGTGGACTCATTTCGTTCTTGTTCGGGTAAATCAAGGATTTGATGAATAGCTTTTAGTGCGTTTTTTCCGTTTAATGTTGCGTGATAATCAGTACCAAACTCGCGGATAGGCAAGAAATATTCAGGTGCCAAAATTAATACAGTGAGTGCTGGTAACAGCGACATTTCAGCATTGATTAATCCTAATCCTAGAAAAAGGGCAACAATTGCTACGGATAAACTTGAAAAGAAATCTAACGCAAAAGTGGATAGAAAGGCAAACTTCAATGTACCCATCGTTGATTTTCTATATCGCTCACTAACATCCTTAATATTTCGATCATAACGCTTGCTCAATCCTAACAAACGTAACGTTTCTAAACCTCGTAAGGAATCAACAAAATGGTTAGAAAGTGTACGATAGGTTTCATACTGTCGATCTGCTTTCTTTTGTGCTGCAATACCTAGAATTATCATAAAAAAGATTAATGTAGGTAATACAACGATTAATATAATAGCCGATTTACCATCTAATACAAATGTATAAGCTAGAATCATTATAGGAATGATAGCCATATTCAGCACTTTCGGAATAAAAAGCTTTAAATAGGTTTCAATTTGTGTAATTCCTTCAAGTGCCATCGTAATTAAATTACCGGACCCTTCAACTTCTGTTACATT
>DEQI01000248.1:971-3053 GCA_002360295.1 Planococcaceae bacterium UBA3370 | reverse complement strand
GCTTGCGAGGCAAATCGGGACATTTTTTGATCACGATACTTTATTAATAAGTGTTTACATAAATAAAAAAGTGTAAATAAGAAGATAGGGAGCAGCTGTAATGACAGCTTCTCCCCATTGAATAGATTTGTGATAGCGATAGCTAAATACTTTGCTTGAAATAGTATAGCTAAGCCTTGTAAAAAAGATAGTAAGAACAATAAACCAATAGTTGCTTTGAATCCTTTTAGCTTAAATAATGATTTGTCCATCATTCATGATTCACCGTGTCCTTATGACTAATACGTTTACGGAAAACATAGTAGCTCCAAATTTGATATCCTAGAACAAATGGTAATAATGTACATGCGATTTTTGTCATTAATGAAAGTGTATATTGACCACTTGCGGCATTTGTAATGGTTAAGTTAAATGCTGGATCTATAGAACTGATCATTACTCGTGGGAATAAACCTACGAATAACATAGCGACTGTTAAAATAATCGTTAAACCTGACATTGTAAATGCCCAACCTTCTTTACCTTTATTAGCAAAGATAAAGCCAAGGATTGCTGCTAATACGATCGCTACTAAAAATACAGGCGTTGCCATTGGACGAACTGTAAATAGATCCGTATAAATAAACGTTAATACCGCAAATACAACAAGTCCTCCAAATAGACCAAAATAGACTTTATTTAATAACGCTAGAGCACGTGTATGTACAGGACCATCTGTTCGTAAACCGATAAATGTTAACCCGTGTACTAGTGTTAATAAAACAACTGCAATGCCACCCACTACAGAATAGACATTCACATAGTCAGTAAAAGTTGCCCACATTGTCATATTTTCGTCTATAGGCATTCCGCGTAAAATACTTGTAAATAATACGCCAAGTAAGAATGGAGCAAGAATACTACCGCCAAAAATTAACCAATGCCAAATGTTTTTCCATTTCGCATTAAGAGCATGATGGCTATATTCAATACCTACACCTCGTGCAATGAGGGCTAATAAGAAGAATACAAATGGAATATAGTAACCGCTAAACATAGTAGCATACCAATGTGGGAATGCTGCGAATATCGCTCCACCAGCTGTTAATAACCAAACTTCATTTGCATCCCAGAAAGGTCCAATTGATTTTAATAATTGATCTCTTTCTTTTGCGTTACGAGCAATTAAACGTGTAGACATCCCCACACCGAAATCAAATCCTTCTAAGAAGAAGAAACCAATAAACAAAACGGCAACAAGGATGAACCAAATTTCATTTAATGTCATTTTCCGAATGCCTCCTTGCTTAATAAGTCAACATCTTCTTCTACCTTCACTTGTTCATATGGATCTTTCTTAACATGACGAATCACCATATAGACCATGATTCCACCTAGAATTAAATAGGATCCACAGAAAACAATATTAGAAAAGAGTAGGTCACCTGCTGTTACATTTGGTGAGACAGATTGTGCAGTTGTATACAGACCCATTACTGTCCAAGGCTGACGACCGATTTCTGTCATAATCCACCCAGCAGTATTAGCAATGAATGGCATAGGAATCATCCATATTAAGGCCTTTAATAACCAAGGCTTGTTACTTAGAGTTTTCTTATTATTAAAGAATAATGCAAGCGCTGAAGCGAAAATCATTAGACCGCCAAGCGCAGCCATAATACGGAAGCTCCAGAATACAGTCTTTACTGGTGGGATATAGTTTACTCCCTCACCATATAACTTTTCATAAGTGGCTTGAAGTGTTTTCATACCTTCAACTGAACCTTCGAAATCATTATATGCTAAAAAGCTAAGCAAAAATGGAATTTCAATGGACCAGTTATTTTTCATTTCATCTGTATCCATATCTGCAATGATTGCCCATGAAGCTGGGTCTCCACTATCTTCCCAAAGAGCTTCACTTGCAGCCATTTTCATCGGTTGAGTATCCATTAAATATTGTGCTTGTGAGTGTCCACTGAATGCAATACCAATACCGCTAACCAGTGCAACAATCATGGCAATATTTAAGGATTTACGGAAGAATTCGACATTCTGTTTTTTAAGTAGTTTATAAGCACTAATACCACCAACAAGTAAGGC
>DEQI01000248.1:0-814 GCA_002360295.1 Planococcaceae bacterium UBA3370 | reverse complement strand
GCAGCCAAAATCCATAATGCAGATAATAGTGTCCCGATTGACACCATCCAAGCAGAAAACGCAATAACCCATTTAGGTAGCTTTTCTCTACCGAAAATCCAAATACCGATAAATGTAGATTCCATAAAGAATGCTAGTAATGCTTCAATTGCAAGCGGTGCCCCAAAGACATCCCCTACAAATCGTGAGTATTCAGACCAGTTCATACCAAACTGGAATTCTTGTAGTATCCCTGTTACTACGCCAATAGCGAATGAAAGCAAAAATATTTTGCCCCAAAACTTAGCCATGTCTAGATAAATTTGTTTTTTCTTAACAACATAAAGAGTTTCCATAATTGCAACTAAGAAGATTGTTCCAATAGACATTGGCACAAATAAAAAGTGGAAAATTGTCGTAGCTGCATACTGAAATCTTGCTAAATCAAGTACGTCCATGTTGTTTTCCTCCTTTTCAGCTAGTATTCAGACGATGATTTTAAAAGATACCTTTGTGAGACAATGATAATAACGTGAAGATTCATAAATTATTTAACAAAAGCTAATAAACTAAAAATGTAGAATTCATTTTGTCGTCTTTTAGTCGTATTCATTTATGTATTTTTAAAACCATCCTTCTCGCCAACTATTCTATTGCGAAAGTTTATGATTTTCTATACTTATACGTAGTATGTAGGAAGATAGACAAAATTCTATAGAAACAATAAAAATTTAGGGCAAATAATTTGATTTTAGTATTTATCTGTAGTAATAATTGTTTTTTTGATATTTATTTATAGTGATAATCATTTTAAATTAATTATTACTGAGTCTAA
>DEQI01000185.1 GCA_002360295.1 Planococcaceae bacterium UBA3370 | reverse complement strand
CGCCGGATCGCTTTTTGGCTCGTTTCAATCGTTTGGTTTTTACAAGTTATTTATTTTGTTTGGTTCATGTTTGAAATAAAACGTTTTCCAATATTGTCATTATTCGAGGGTGTGTACTTCTATGCGTGGCTATTAACGACACTATCGATCGTTTTACACTGTATTGCTCGTGTAGATTTACCGGTCTTCTTTATTAATGTACTAGGCTTTATATTCGTCACAATCCATTTATTTGCGCCGAATGACATCGTACAACCTGTACGTGCATCATTAATATCAGAAATGCTCTTTATACATATTAGCTTTGCGATTGTGTCATATGCAGCATTTTCGTTATCATTTGTATTCTCGTTACTCTATTTAATTTTATATCGTATGTTAAAAGAAAAAAAATATCATCATTTATGGTCTAGACTTCCAAGCTTACAACAAACGAGTAATTGGATGAGTTATTCAATTCTGGTAGGTATCCCTGTTTTATTTGTGAGTCTAGTACTCGGTTTAGAATGGGCATTAGTATCTTTAGAGGGTTTATCTGTATTGGATGCAAAAATAATAGGGTCATTTATTATAACGGTGATTTATATTTCGATTATCTTATTACACCGAAGTGGGAAGTTAGTGGGTACAGCATTTGCATGGACACAAATATACACTTATTTATTTGTCGTCATTAATTTCTTCTTAGGTAGTAAATTATCAAACTTCCATTTATGGTATTAAGGAAAGAGGTAGGTTTATTGTGAGAAAAATTATTGTAGGATCACGTAAAAGTAAGCTTGCATTAACACAAACAAATTGGTTCATTAACGAATTGCGTGCAGCAGGTGCACCGTTTGAATTTGAAGTGAAGGAAATCGTAACAAAAGGCGATCGAATTTTAGATGTACAGCTATCCAAAGTTGGTGGGAAAGGTTTATTTGTAAAGGAAATCGAACAAGCACTTTACGATAAAGAAATCGATTTTGCTGTCCATTCAATGAAAGATATGCCAGCAGTTCTTCCAGAAGGCTTAGTCATTGGCTGTATCCCACCACGTGAAGATGCGCGTGATGCATTCATTTCAAAAGGTCATGTGAAATTTGCCGATTTACCTGCAGGTGCAGTAGTCGGAACAAGCTCACTTCGTCGTAGTGCACAGCTTTTACAAGTACGCCCTGATCTAGAAATTAAATGGATTCGAGGCAATGTTGATACTCGTTTAGCGAAATTAGAAACAGAAGAATACGATGCGATTATACTAGCAGCAGCTGGGTTAAAACGTCTTGGCTGGAGTGAGGATGTCGTGACGGAATACCTAGATATCGATGTATGCTTACCTGCAGTAGCACAAGGATCTTTAGGGATTGAATGTCGTGCAGATGATGCCGAATTGTTAGCTGAGCTTGCTAAATTAACGGACCCTACAACATGGAAATCAGCACATGCTGAACGCTCTTTTTTAGCCGCTATGGACGGAGGATGTCAAGTACCGATTGCAGGCTTTGCTACTGTTCAAGGTGATCATATTACATTAACGGGTTTAGTAGCTGCTCCAGACGCATCTGTAACATATAAAGAAACTGTCACTGGTACCGATGCAATTGCAGTTGGTCAAGAAGTGGCGGAACTTTTAACGAAACAAGGAGCATTTGACTTAATTCAACAAGTGAAGGCTGAGCAAAATGCATAATCATTTGCCGCTTACAGGTAAGACCATTTACGTGACCGGCACTCAAAAAGTACAAACAATTGAGCAATTAGTGAAAGAAAATGGAGGGAAAATTAAATTTTTCCCCCTTATTAAGGTACAAGAGCTAAGAGCAGAAACAGATGCTGACAAGCTTGCACAATGTTCTATTTATGATTGGCTACTATTTACGAGCCAAAATGCAGTCGATTGCTTTTTTAAAAAAATCCATAGAGAAAAGCAACCTAAACAATCCATTACTTGTAAAATAGCAGCTGTAGGTTCAAAAACGGCAAAAGCACTTGAGCAAAATGGGTTGCAAGTGGACTTTATGCCAAGTATATTCAGTGCGGATGTATTTGTCCGAGAATTTTTACCTATGGCTGGAGAAGATAGGTGCTTGTTTGTACGGGGGAGCTTAGCGAAAACAACCATTCGGGACGGTCTTGGCTGTGATGAATGGACAGTATATGAAACCGTTGAAACAACAGAGCATATACAAGCATTTACAGCAAGCTTACAACAAGAGAAGGAGCCGATTGTTATTTTTGCCAGCCCTTCTGCTGTAAAAGTTTATGCTGAACACATTGCTCCTAAGCTTGATTGGCGATACATAACCGTAGCATCAATCGGACATATTACAACTTCCGCATTGGAAAGATATCATGTGAAAGTTGATGTTCAGCCTGCTACGTACACCATGCAAGCTGTTATTGAACATTTAATTGCAGATTAACTGGCAGTAAGACTCCCAATTCAAGAAATTTCTAAATGGGGATGAGGAGCCCCCACTGATTGAAGATTCACTTTATTAATGGAGGACGTTAAAATGACAGAATTATATTTCCAAAGACATCGTCGCTTACGACAAAATGCCAATATGCGCGCATTAGTGAAAGAAACATATTTACACAAAGAAGATTTAATTTACCCAATTTTTGTTGCAGAAGGGGAAAATATTAAAAATGAAGTGCAGTCAATGCCAGGTGTTTTCCAATTTTCATTAGATCATTTAAGTGCTGAAATGGATGAAGTTGTAGCATTAGGTATTAAAGCTGTAATTTTATTTGGCTTACCTGCTGAAAAAGATGCAGTGGGTTCAGGGGCATATCATGAACATGGGATCATACAAAAAGCAACTCGCTTCATTAAAGAGCGTCATCCAGAGCTTTTAGTTGTGGCAGATACATGTTTGTGCGAGTATACAGATCATGGACATTGCGGAGTAGTAGAAGGGGAGCAAATTTTAAATGACCCTTCATTAAACTTGTTGGCTCAAACGGCTATCTCTCAAGCAGAGGCTGGGGCAGATATTATCGCTCCATCTAATATGATGGATGGATTCGTTGCTGCCATTCGTGCAGGCCTTGATGCTGCAGGCTATGAGCACATTCCGATTATGTCTTATGCGGTAAAATATGCATCTGGTTACTATGGACCTTTCCGTGAAGCTGCTGATGGCGCTCCACAATTCGGAGATCGTAAAACATATCAAATGGATCCTTCCAATCGAATGGAGGCTATTCGTGAAGCAACTTCTGATGTGGAAGAAGGGGCCGATTTTTTAATCGTTAAACCAGCTTTAGCCTACTTAGACATTATTCGAGATGTGAAAAATAACTTCCCATTACCAATTGTTGCGTACAATGTTTCTGGAGAATATGCCATGGTGAAAGCAGCGGCATTAAATGGCTGGGTGGATGAAAAGTCTGTAGTGATGGAATCATTACTAGGAATGAAACGTGCAGGAGCCGATTTAATTATTACGTACCATGCAAAAGATGTGGCACGTTGGTTGGAGGAAAAATAATATGAACTCATATGAAAAATCGAAACAAGCCTTTGCAGAAGCAGTTCAATTAATGCCGGGTGGCGTTAATAGCCCTGTTCGTGCATTCAAGTCAGTCAATATGAACCCGATTTTTATGGAATCTGGTCACGGTGCCATCGTCAAAGATATTGATGGTAATGAATATATTGATTACGTTTTATCATGGGGACCACTTATTTTAGGTCATACACATCCAGAGGTAGTGGAAGCAATCAGCAAGCAAGCAGCAAAAGGAGCTTCATTTGGATCACCTACATTGTCAGAAAATAAATTAGCGAAGCTTGTTATGGATCGCCTACCTTCGATGGAAATTATTCGTTTTGTATCATCTGGTACAGAAGCAACAATGTCCGCGTTACGTTTAGCACGCGGCTATACGGGTCGAGACAAAATTTTGAAATTCGAAGGCTCTTACCATGGACATGGAGATTCATTACTCATTAAAGCAGGTTCAGGTGTTGCGACATTAGGATTACCGGATAGTCCAGGTGTTCCGGCAGATATTGCTAAAAACACATTAACAGTTGCGTATAATGATTTAGAATCGGCCAAATTGGTATTTGAAAAGTACGGTGATGATTTAGCTGCTGTTATTGTAGAGCCTGTCGCAGGAAATATGGGTGTTGTACCACCACAACCAGGTTTCCTTCAAGGTTTACGTGAATTAACTGAAAAAAATGGTACGGTATTGATTTTTGATGAAGTAATGACTGGTTTCCGTGTGGATTATGGCTGTGCACAAGAGTATTATGGGATTACGCCAGACCTAACATGTTTAGGGAAAGTAATTGGTGGTGGTCTACCTGTTGGGGCGTTCGGAGGAAAACGTGAAATTATGGAGCGTATCGCACCTGCTGGACCTATATATCAAGCAGGTACTTTGTCAGGGAATCCACTTGCCATGACAGCTGGTTACGAAACATTGTCACGTTTAACAAAAGATTCTTATGCTTATTTCCGTAAGCTGGGTGATCTTTTAGAAGCTGGCTTCCGTGAAGCGGCGACTAAATATAATATCCCACATACGGTCAATCGTGCAGGTTCGATGATTGGTTTCTTCTTTACAAATGAAGATGTAATTAATTTCGAAACAGCTAAAACAGCAGATTTAGAATTTTTTGCAGAATACTTTAAATTAATGGCGGAAGAAGGTATTTTCATTCCACCTTCACAGTTTGAAGGATTATTCCTATCAACAGCTCACACGGAAGAGCATATTGAAAAAACAATTCAAGCTTTCCATAAAGTATTCGCTAAATTAGCGAGATAAACTGATTGTTGAAGTTGCCTGAATCTTCATAAATGAGCTAATGCATAGCTACCTCCCACTAGTTGTAAAATATTGGTGGTAGGTAGTTTTTTTCGTGAAGAGATATAATTTTCTACAGCCCACTAGCTCAGTTTCGTAATATAGGAGAGTAAGAAGAGCATAAAATATAAAGTCAAAATGCTGAATAACACGATTCTTTCTTTCCGAGCAATAAAAGAGATACAAGATAGGACGATCGCAACACCAGAAATGGTACCGATTAGCGGATTGTTAAGAATGAATCCTAATGGAAATAACAAAATGTACGTAAAAAATGAAATACTTTTTAATGTATAAAAAAATCGTTGGCTGCCCGTTTCTGTGATTTTCCACTGACCTATATATTTTTTAGTATCCTTTTTCGGAGGTACAGTTAAGTTTTCTTCTGAGAATTGGGGATAAATTGGCTGGGTATAAGGCGCATGGCCATCAATAGAAATATATCGAAAAAAGGATTGAAAATATGCCTAAATATATATCTGAAAATTGCTTTAATACTATCGATTGGCACTCTGTCTATGTTGAAGAAGTTAAAATTGAAAATAATAATCTTCATCTTACATTTGAAGGATTGTTGTTAACCAAAGAACACCCATTAAATCCATATAACGAAGAATGGGAAACGAATAAAGTTGTAATCGTATTTTATGATTTTGAAGTGTTAGTTTCAGGTTACTATGACTGTTCAGAAGTTCAAAAACAGTTTATTGATTTTGATAAAGATTGCGTTTATGTTGAGACTCCTTTATTAAAATTACTTAATAATTTCACGATTGTTACTGAAAATATACAAGCTAAAGATGAATACGTTTTTAAACAGAGCTTTGAAGGTTTAGCTTCCCCGTTTGGAAAAGAAGTATGGGGTTATTTTGAACTTCAATATAAACAAATGAAAATGATGTGGAATTCTTTTTATAACGAGTGATGTTCGAAAAAATTTTATATTGAAAATTAAGAGAACCTTAAAAAACAAGCTTCTCTATACTATTGATTAAAAATCAACATTTAAATTTAACAGAGCCTAAATAATAGGCTTTTTCTGTTTCGGAAAGCTGTGTTTTATTACATGGCCTTTGTGTATCGATGGAATAATTGATGGTAAACAATTCATTTTCTTTTAATGTTAACGTAAACACAGTATTTTGGCCGTCATCAACATATTTATTATCTGCCTTATGTGAAGAACTTGTATTTGGATGATCCATAGGAAGTGTTGTCCAAATCTTTGTTACGCCTTTATTTGAATTATGGTATGTATAAGCTATGTTCACTCGATTGCTCATATTAGCAGAAGCCTCCTGTTTGTATAAAATAAGGATATGTCTTAACTGTTTTACGAAAGTGGTTTATTAAAAGTTTCATTATTTTCCAAAACGTCGGTTAAGGACATAATAAACTACTTGAAGAATAAAAAGGTCACAGGAAAGTGAATATATACAAAAAATATTAGTAGTTAGGTTTATTACCGAAAGATAGGGTTGACAATAGGATTATAGCTTTTGTTATTGGAGTGGACATAGCGCGACTACTTGGGTCTTATCTTACGCCCCAGAAAAGCCCGCTCGCGCAACGGAAATCAACCACAAGTTATGATGATGAGCCAAATGAACACACTAGTTGTTCAAAATTACATTCACACTTACCCTCTCTATGTTTCATAAGTTTTTTTGTCCGTACATATATTGGTATGTATAGGAGGGAAGCGATGAAAAATATTACATGGGATATGGCGGAACAATTTACGTTTCCAGTAGGTCTCGGTGCAAT
Source organism: Planococcaceae bacterium UBA3370 (assembly GCA_002360295.1). GTDB lineage: Bacteria > Bacillota > Bacilli > Bacillales_A > Planococcaceae > Metasolibacillus. The sequence goes on along the minus strand of DEQI01000185.1, from coordinate 1,456 downwards.
TGAAGATGTTGTATCAGTAAAAGTAACACCGAAATGGGAGCAAAGTGATGATGGTCAGTCCATACGTTTATCCGGAATCTATCATATCGTAGCGTCTATTCAATTTAATCCAGTTCAGCAAGTGGAGCAAGTAGATGGTACGTATATTGAGCATATTGATCTGGAGCATTCTACAGGCTATTTTGAATATGCATTACCGCTAGAGGTTGATCTGCCTAGCAATAAGGTTGAAGGTCCAATAAAGCTAGAAGTAAGTGATATAAAAACTTCAAATGATACAGCTAGCTGTCAATTTGTTTGGCAAGTGCAATGTGATTTCTCTGGGACACAAACTGCTGCCCTAAATGAAGAGGGGGTAACCAAAGTTCAAGTGCAGCCAAAACCTGAAAAACCTCCAGTTGTACAACAAGATACGGTAAAGGAGGAAGTAGCACAGCAAGAAACGGTGGAGCATAAGCAAGTGGAAGAAGTGGCACAGCTAGAAACAGAGGAGAATAAGCTAAAACAAGAAGTGGCACAACTTAAAGAGGAACTGCAACAACAAATTGCACAGCAAGAAACGGCGGAGCAAGAGGTCATACATGAACAAGTGGCATTGCAAGAGGAAGAGCAAGAGCATGTGGCACAACATGAACCGATTGAGCAAGAGCCGAAAAGAGAAAAAGTAAAATCTCAAGTGGCACAAAGAATCGTTGCACAACGAGAAAATGTACAGCATGAGCCTGTTGCCGCTCAAGAGAGTAGCTTCAAGCAGCCTGCTGCACAAAACACACCGTTAAATGATGACTTTTTCTTCGACTTAACAGATAGTTATAGTGTATACAATGCAAAATTAAATAACATCCGTAGTTAATAAATAAGAGATGACTATAAGTAATATAAGGAATATTAAATCACCCGTTGTCGGTATAAGAAAAGTTCTAATACCTTGAAATACTGTGATGGGGATGATGATTGTTTTACAATAAAATCTTGTTTTTCGTAGCCAAGGTGGTAATAAATATGGGTTATAATGTTTTTTCCTTCGCATATCAGCACATCCTTTCATATTTAGACTGACGCTTGAAAAACCTCAATAAATTATATACAATATGTAGTAGTTAAATACTTGATGCTAAGATTAGGAAGAGTAAAGTGAATTTGCTTGGGCAGAGAGGGAACGGTAGCTGAAAAGTTCCTACAGTGCAATCATTTGAACGTAGCCTAGGAGCAGTTTTTGTGAACTAACAGTAGCAAAAGCCGGTTAAACACCGTTAACGAATTGAGAGCCGATTTATGGTTTGAACTTTACAAGCGCTTATATAAGAATGCTTGCTTCAGCCTAGTCGGAATTAAAGGTGGTACCGCGAACTTAAAACTCCTTCGTCCTTTTATGAGACGAGAGGAGTTTTTTTATTTTAGAAAAGGAAGCGTAACTTTCTGAAGTTCGAGCATTGTCTAGCTCCAGCGCCCAGCC
>DEQI01000383.1:2311-3677 GCA_002360295.1 Planococcaceae bacterium UBA3370 | reverse complement strand
AATGCTTCCATTGATAAAATACCGATGATTAGTAAGCCAAGTGCATGATACATGTGATATTGGACAGCCGTTTCCCAGTTTTTCGCATATTTCGGTTCTGGAAATTTATCTTTTAAAGCGTGTGCACCAAATGCACCAAGTATAACGGCAAGCATCGCTAAGCTTGCTCCCAAAATTAAAGATATTGTCATGTTAATTTCCCTCTTTCAATAGTTCATTTACTTGCTGTATTGTTGGCAAAGCAGCGATAGCACCAATTTGCTGACAAACTAATGCCCCAACTGCATTGCTAATGGCCGTTATATCAAGCCACCGTTGCCATGAGTGGTCCTCACTTTGAGCTAGTTGATATAGCATGGCACCGACGAATGCATCTCCAGCCCCAGTTGAATCAACTGCTTGGATCGAAATGCTTGGTACAATTTGTTGTCTATCATGTGTAGAAAGTTGTGTTCCTTCTTTCCCTAGAGTGACTGCTACAACTTTCGCTCCTAGAGAATGAATTGTAGATGTATCCCCTAATAACCCTAGCTCTTCTTCACTCACCTTTACAAAATCCGCTAACGTAATACATTGCTTAGCCCGTTCAATAAAAATGGCTTCCTTTCCACGCCATAAATCCTTTCGGAAATTTGGATCAAATGAAATAAATTTCCCTTCCGCTTTCATTTTCTTCATGAACGTCATATATGTATCATAAAACGGTCCATCCAGTAATGCTGTTGCAGAGCCGAAATGAACAATAGTAGCGTCTTTTAATAAGGTGAAGTCGATATCATCCATTGTTAATGTTGCATCTGCGCCACGGTGAAACACAAAATCGCGTTCTCCCTCTGCTTTTAAAGACACAAAGGCAAGAGTTGTTGGAGTATGCTGATCCCGTATGAGCATCGACGTATTGACATGAGCACTTTTTAACGTTTGCTGTAAAAAATCTCCGAAAGGATCTGCGCCTACTTTCCCAATAAATAGAGCTTCTCCACCTAACTTAGCAATCGTAGCACATACATTTGCTGGTGCTCCTCCTGCCTGCTTTTCAAATTGAACACCATCTGTCAAAGTTGTTCCTACTTCTTTACAAAAGAAATCAATTAATATTTCACCAATACAAACTATTTTCCCCACTTTATCACTCCTATCCTATTTATTATAATAGAGTTTCCACATTTGTTATAGAATACTAGTACTATTATTTGCTCGCTTGCTAGTAAAAAAACTGCATCCGAACAATTTTTGCCTTTCATACACAAGTTATATTGTATGTGCTGTATGACAATGCTATAATTTTTAAAAAATCAGAAAAAGGGACGATTAAATTTATGCAATATTCAGACAGAATTTTAAACACACCATCTTCATTCATTCG